>NZ_JBEZDN010000057.1:0-47551 GCF_040648315.1 Pseudonocardia sp. NPDC049154 | reverse complement strand
GTGACCGTGCCGACGGTGGATCGCGGGTTGGCGCCCATCCGCTCCTGGTCGACGATGATCGCGGTGGTCAGGCCGTCGAGGAGTGTCCGCGCCGAGGGCGGGTGGCGTGCGGCGGTAGTCCGGCGGGGTGGCGGAGTAGTCGACGGGGTTGCGGACCCCGCCCGGCCCGCCGCCGGGGTGCACGACCGGGGCGAGGCCGAGGCTCTCGGCGAGCTCGACGCCCTGGTCCACGGTGTTGATCGGGCCGCAGGGCACGCCGGCCGCGCTCAGCACGTCGAACCACTCCTGCGCGCCCTGGGTGGCGAGCTTCTCGAGCAGCAGGGGGCGCAGCTCGTCGCGGTGCCGGGTGCGCTCGACCATCGACCCGAAGCGCGGGTCCTCGAGCAGCTCGGGTGCGTCGATCGCGGCGCAGAGCCGGCGGAACTGGTGGTCGTTGGCGGCGATCACGATCAGCTCGCCGTCGCCGGTGGGCAGCGGCTCGTAGGGGAAGAGCGAGAGGTGGGCGTTGCCCATCCGCTTCGGTACCACGCCGCCCGCGACGTACGCCGAGGTCTGGTTGACCAGGCTCGACAGGGCCGCGGACAGCAGGTTCGTCTTCACGTGCTGGCCCTCGCCGGTGGCGTCGCGGTGCCGCAGCGCCGCCAGGATCGCGACGGCGGCGTGCAGCCCGGTCATCACGTCGAACACCGCGACGCCCGCCCGGTACGGCGTGCCGTCCGGGTCGCCGGTCAGGCTCATCAGGCCGGACGTCGCCTGGATCAGCAGGTCGTAGCCGCCGAGCTTCGCGCCGCCCTCGTCGCCGAAACCGCTGATGGAGCAGTAGACGACCGACGGGTTGGTCCCGCGCACGGTGTCGACGTCCAGGCCCCACTTCGCGGTGGAGCCGGGCATGAAGTTCTCGATCAGGACGTCCGCGCGGGCGGCGAGCTGCTGCGCGACCGCCAGGTCCTCGGGGTCCTTCAGGTCGAGCACCACGGAGTGCTTGTTGCGGTTGATCGAGAGGTAGTAGGTGGCGACCGGGCCGTCGGGGCCGTCGACCGTGGGCGGCTGCCAGGTGCGGGTGTCGTCGCCGGTCGGGCCCTCGACCTTGATCACGGTCGCGCCGAGGTCGCCGAGCAGCATCGTCGCGTAGGGGCCGGCGAGGACCCGGGAGAAGTCGGCCACCACCACCCCGGCGAGCGGGCCGGACGGCGTGGGTTCGTCGGGGTCGAGCGGGGGGAGATCAGCCACGGCCCGACTCTAGATACCGGTCCGGCCGCGACGCGAGGTCGCGACCGGACGGCTACAGGACCGCGAGCACGACCAGCGCGAGGCCGGCGAGCGCGAGGCCGGCGCCGATCCAGGCCCAGATGCGCTGGCCCGTGCGGGCGGAGTCGGTCAGCTCCTCCTCCGTCCTCGTGGACATGACGAAGGGCGAGCCGTCGCGGGGCGCGCGGATCACGAGCGGGCCGTCCCGGTCGTCGACCTCGCCGAGCACGTACATCCGCGTGCCGGGCCGCAGCACCCACTCGGTGTGCTGGTAGCCGATCGTCTCGTCGCGGTCGCCGCCGGCCAGCGCGCCGAGCACCGAGATCGCCCCGGCCAGCGCGCCCTGCGGCTGGTGGTCGTGCGCGGGCTCGAACCGGTCGACGACGGTCTCGACGCCGTCGGGCCGCCGCCCGCCGTGGTCGACGCCGACGGTGTGTCCGTCGCGCAGCAGCGCCCAGCCGTGCGGGGAGCTGATCTCGGCGACGGTCTCGGTGCGAGTGGTGACGCGGGTGTCGCCGTCCGGGTCCCGGTCGTAGTGCTTGTAGCGGCGCTGGACGCGGTGCGCGTGCCACACGCAGTCGACCCCGGCCAGCTCGGAGCGCAGCAGCCCCACCGGCGCCGCCGCCGTCTCGCCGACGACCTCGCACACCTTGCGGAACTGCCCCGGCCCGGTGAGCTCGGCCGAGATGCCCTGCAGCTCGAGCAGCTCGGGCACCGAGAGCGTCTCCGCGGCCATCATCGCGTGCACCTTGCGCCGGGACCGGGTCGCGGCCCACAGGCAGCCGGCGGCGGCCAGCAGCAGGATGATCCCGAACCAGACCATGGTCGTCGTTCCTCTCGTGAAGCGGTGAGGGGAACGCTAGGGAGCGCGCGGGGCCGGCGGAGGTGTGCTGGCACCACACCCGGTGTGCGGGCTACCGGCGTTTCCGCACGGGGTCCAGCCTCCGCAGCACCAGCCCGGTCGCGACGGCGAGCACCACGGCCATGACCACCAGCACCCCGGCGCCGAGCAGCCAGTGCGCGGCGTCGTGCGTCCAGAGCGGGTCGGCGCCGCCGCGTGCGGTCCGGTTGAGGTCCGCGGTCGCCGCACCCATCGCGAAGGCCCAGCGGGACGGGACGAGCCAGGCCAGCTGCTCCAGGCCGGCGTAGCCCGCCACCGGGAAGAGCCCGCCGCTGACCACCAGCTCCAGCATCAGGACCAGCACCAGCAGCGGCATGCCGCGATCGGCGTTGCCGATCGCCGCCGAGATCACCAGTCCGGCCAGCATCGTCACGACGGTCACGCCGACGACCGCCAGCAGCACCTCCAGCAGGCCCGACCCGAGCACGACCGCCGAGTCGGGCCCGGGTCGTCCCGCCAGCGCGAGCAGCGTGAACACCGCCGCCTGCAGCCCGGTGACCACGCCCAGCACCAGCAGTTTGGACAGCAGGTACGCCGGTAGCGACAGCCCGATCGCCCGCTCGCGGACGTAGACCGGCCGCTCCTTGACCAGCTCGCGGATCGCCGCTGCGACCCCCATCAGCGCCCCGCCGAGCACCAGGACGAGCATCAGCTGGCTCGGTTGGGCCTGCTGCAGCTCCAGCGCCCGGGTCGTACTCAGCCCGGAGTCCCCCGGGACGAGGCGCGCGAGGGCCGCGAGGACCAGCGGGAGCGCCACGAGGAAGATCGCGTACTGCCGGTCGGCGGCGATCACGGCCAGGTAGCGGCGGCACAGCACGCCCAGCTGTGCGCCGAAGCCCTGCTGGCGCGGCGCCACCTCCGGCGCCGCCCGCTCGACGACCCTCGGCATCCCCGCCGTCGGCTGCGCGACGTACCGCGAGTGCTGCCGCGACTCCCGGTACCGGGCGGCCAGGGTCTCCCCCGGCACCCGCTCCAACAGCAGGAACATCTCGGCGTAGTCCGGCGCGCCGAAGTACTCCAGCGCCTCCCGCGGCGGCCCGAAGAAGGCGACGTGCCCGCCGGGGGCGAGCACCAGCAGCCGGTCGCAGAGATCGAGGTTGAGCACGCTGTGGGTCACCACGACGACCGTGCGCGCGCCGTCGGCCAGCCCGCGCAGCGTCTGCATGACGGACTTGTCCAGGCCCGGGTCCAGGCCGGACGTCGGCTCGTCGAGGAACAGCAGGCTCGGCCGGGTCAGCAGCTCGAGGGCCACGGAGGTGCGCTTGCGCTGGCCGCCGGAGAGCGTGTCGATCCGCTGCCCGGCCTGCCCGGTGAGGTTCAGCTCGGCCAGCACCTCGTCGATGCGGCGCTCCCGGTCGGCCTCCGGGACGTCGGCGGGGAAGCGCAGCCGGGCGGCGAAGCGCAGGGCCCGACGGACGGTGAGCTGGGGGTGCAGCACGTCGTCCTGCGGGACGAGGCCGATGCGGTGCCGCAGCTCGTCGTACTCGGCGTAGAGGTCGCGGCCCGCGTAGCGAACCTCGCCGACGTCGGCCGGGCGGGAACCGGTCAGCGCGCGCAGCAGGGTCGACTTGCCCGCCCCGGACGGCCCGACGACGGCGAGCAGGCTGCGGCCCGGCAGCGCGAAGGAGACGTCCCGGAGCAGCGTCTTCCCGGAGTCGGTGGTCACGGAGGCGCCCTGGACGGAGAACCCGACGTCGCCGGTGTCCTCGGCCGAGACGAGCCGGTCGCCCTGCAGCTGCAGCAGCGCGTGCCCGATGCCGACGACGTCGCGCGGAGTGATCTCGGCGGAGGTGACCCGCACGCCGTTGACGAAGGTGCCGTTGCCGCTGTCCAGGTCCACGATCCGCCAGCCGGCGCCGCTGCGGTGCAGCTCGGCGTGGCGGCGGGAGACGAGGAGGTCGTCGAGCACGACGTCGTTGTCCGGCAGGCGGCCCACCGTGAGCCGGGTGGTGAGGACGTGCCGGACGGAGGTCTGCCCGCCCTGCCGGGCCAGGACGTCGGCCGGCCTCGGGGTGGCCGGCGGCGGTGGCGCCGGCGGTGCGCTCACCGGCAGGACCTGCACGACCGCGGAGTCCGCGGTGTCGCCGAGCCGCACCGAGACCGGGCCGGCGAGCGGGAGGGTCGTGACCCGCCGGCCGTCGACCCACGTGCCGTTGCGGGAGGCGTCGGTGAGCGTCCAGCCCTGCGGCGTGTGCTCCACGATCACGTGCCGGCGCGAGGCCCGCGGGTGCCCGACGTCGAGGTCCGCCTCCGGGCCCCGGCCGATCACGAACGGGCGGCCCGGTGGGACCGGCAGCCGCCGCCCGCCGACGACGATCTCCAGCGGGGGCGGCGTCATGCGCGGACGATATCGGGCGGACCGGACGCCGTCACCGCACCCGGCGGCGCCCGGATCGTCCGGTTGCGCACCCCACCCGAGTGTGTGCACCCGGGGAGGGGGGCCGATAGGGTCCCCGGCACGCTACCCGTCCGTAACCCCGGAGAGTCGACGATGACCAACCTGGCCGCGAACCTCGTCGCGACCGCGCGCGACCACGGCGACCGCACCGCCGTGAAGCTCGACGAGTACGTCCTGACCTACGCGCAGCTGCACTCCGCCGCCGCGGCGGTCGCCGGGGACCTGAAGGAGCGCGGGATCAACCCCGGCGACCGGGTCGGGCTCGTGCTGCCCAACGTCCCCGCCTACCCGGTGCTGTTCTACGGCGCGCTGCTGGCCGGCGCCGTCGTGGTGCCGATGAACCCGCTGCTCAAGGCGCGCGAGGTGGAGTACTACCTGGGCGACTCGGGGATGTCCCTGGTCTACGGCTGGGACGGCTCCGGCGACGTGGTGCCCGAGGCCGCGAAGGCCGTCGGGATCCCGGGGATCGTGGTGCCCGCGACCGGACCGACCGAACTGGGCGGCACCCCCGCGCCCGAGGCCGTCGAGCGCGCCGACTCCGACACCGCCGTGATCCTCTACACGTCCGGCACCACCGGGCAGCCCAAGGGCGCCGAGCTGACCCACCACAACCTCGACTCCAACGCCCGCACCACGGTCGAGACGCTCATCGAGATCAGCGCCGACGACGTGATCATGGGCTGCCTGCCGCTGTTCCACGTCTTCGGCCTGACCTGCGGGCTCAACGCCGCCGTCGTCGCCGGGTCCACGCTCAGCCTGATCCCGCGGTTCGACCCGTCCAAGGCGCTGCAGGTCGTCGCGCGGGACAAGGTCACCGTGTTCGAGGGCGTGCCCACAATGTACGCGGCGATGCTGCACTCGCCCGACGCCGAGGGCGCCGACATGGCCTCGCTGCGCACCTGCATCACCGGCGGCTCGGCGATGCCGGTGGAGATCCTCAAGTCGTTCGAGAAGCAGTTCGGCTGCGAGATCTTCGAGGGCTACGGGCTGTCGGAGACCGCGCCGGTCGCCTCGTTCAACCAGCCCGGCCGCCCGCGCAAGCCCGGCACCATCGGCTTCCCGGTGCGCGGCTGCGAGATGCGCGTGGTCGACGACGAGGGCCGCGACGTGCCGGACGGCGAGCCCGGCGAGATCGCCATCCGCGGCGAGAACGTCATGAAGGGCTACTGGAACCGGCCCGAGGCCACCGCCGACGCCATCCCGGACGGCTGGTTCCGCTCCGGCGACATCGCCACCCGCGACGCCGACGGCTACTACACGATCGTCGACCGCAAGAAGGACCTGATCATCCGCGGCGGCTACAACGTCTACCCGCGCGAGGTCGAGGAGACCCTCTACGAGCACCCGGCTGTGGCCGAGGCCGCCGTCGTCGGGATCAAGCACGCCGAGCTCGGCGAGGAGATCGGCGCCGCGGTCGCGCTCAAGCCGGGCCAGGAGGCCGACCCGGAGGAGCTGAAGAACTTCGTCAGGGACCGGCTCGCCGCCTACAAGTACCCGCGCGCGGTCTGGCTCGTCGACGCCCTCCCCAAGGGCCCGACGGGCAAGATCCTCCGCCGCGAGGTCGAGCCGCCGGCGGACGTGTAGGCCCGGCGCATCCGGTTCAGGCGAGGAGGGCGGCGGCCGTGCCCTCGGGGTCGGTGACCATCGCGTCGTGCCCCGTGGGCAGGTCCCGCCACTCCCAGCCCTGGTCCTTCACCACCTGGCGGGACGACGCCAGCGCCGGGTAGACGGGCTGCGTGCAGTGGACGTAGGTGACCGGCAGGCCGGCGCCGAGCGGGCCGTCGAGCGCCAGCGGTTCGCGGTAGCTGCGCAGCGGGTGCGGGGTCATGCGCCGCTCGACCCACGCGACGTCGTCCGGGTCGGTGACCCCGAAGGCCTCGGCGGGCGGCGGCGGGAGCGCGAGACCGTGGCCGCGCCGCTTCGCGTCGAGCTCCCGCTGCCGCACGACGTCCTCGGGCAGGGCGTCGAACGCGCGCCGCCCCGCCTCGACCACCAGGCCGTCGAGCAGCACGATCCGCCGGATCCGGTCCCGGGCGCGGTCGGCCGCCCCCAGCACGGGCAGCCCGCCGAAGCTGTGCCCGACCAGCAGGACGTCGGTGAGCTCCTCGGCCTCCAGCACCGCCGTGACGTCCCGGATCATGGTGGTGAGCCCCACCTCCGGGGTGAGCAGGTGGGCGCGCTCCCCCAGGCCGGTCAGGGTCGGGGTGAACACCTCGTGCCCCGCCGCACGGAGCAGCCGCGCCACCGGGCGCCAGCACCACCCGCCGTGGCACAGCCCGTGCACCAGCACGATCGGCTCGCCCATCGCACTCGCCCCCTCGCGACCCGCCACCCAGCCTGCCACCGGCACCGTCGTCGAGGAAGCGCCCTCACCGCACCTGCGCGGCCCGCTCCTCCACCTCGGCGGGGCGGGGGGTCGGGCGGTCGGCCGAGGGTTCGGGATGGCCGAGGTCCGTGAGCCAGCCCCGGAACACCCGGTGCAGGTGCTCGGCGCCGACGATCTCGCCGGGGTCGGCGAGCTCGGAGGGCGCGAGGAGGAAGCCGCGGCTCTGCGGGCCGCCCATCCCGCCGTGCGAGCCGACGTGCGGTTCGAAGGGCGAGGCGTCGTCGGTCGCCGGGTCGTAGCGGCTGTTGATCATGATGTCCGGGCAGTGCGGGAAGGTGTCCACCCGGCTGATCAACGACGCCGCGTGCTCGCCGTAGTCCGCCAGCGGGTCGTCGCCGATCACGGTGCCGCTCGCGAGCCGGTGCACGCCGTCCCGGCCGAGCACCACGGCGCCGTGCTCCCGGCTGCGGACCAGCACGAACCCGATCCCGGGGTGGTCGACGAGCGAGGGCAGCAGGTCGGGGAACTCGCGCTCGATCGTCTCGAGCTCCACCCGTCCCTCGTGCTCGGTGAACGACACCATCGCCACGTGCCCGGACGCGCACACCACGACCCCGGGCGCCGCCCGCACCACCTCGCCGGGCTTCCCGGACTCGGTGCGGTGCCTCGCGGGCGAGGCCCCCGCCTTCTCGACGCGCGCCCGCAGTCGTCGGGCCACGAACCCCCCGCCCGACGACGCCTCGGCCAGCGCCGCCCCCACCTGCCAGCCCTCCGCGGCGCGGCGGCTGGAGCGCTCGGCGGGGGTGCGGCCGAAGAGCCGCCGGCGCGGGCGCGGCGGCGGGCCCCCGCACAGCCGGCCGACGTACTGCTCGATCGACTCGCCGAACCGGTCGGCGAAGGCCTGGCCCTGCGTCTGCCCGTGGTCGGACAGGCACACGACCAGGTACGGCCGCGGCGCGAGCTGCGCGGCCCGGTGCAGCCGGCCGATCTGCTGGTCGATCGTGCGCAGCACCGCGAGGGAGTCGAAGCGCTCGATGCCCGAGTGGTGGGCGACCTCGTCGTAGCCCAGGAAGTCCGCGTAGGCGACGGGCCGGCCCGCGAGCATGTCCTCGATCAGCGCGGACACCACGACGTCCCGCGCGATCACCGTGGTCCCGGGCCGGGCGAGCGGGTAGAGGCCGCCGCGGTGGGTGCGCGGCCGGACGTCCGCCCGCCGCTGGGCGGACGCCTCGACGACCTCGCGCACGGCGTCGACCAGGGCGCCGGCGAAGGTGCGGATGCCGTTGACCGGGTTGGCGAAGTAGGCCCAGTACCCGCCGCCGACGTGGTCGCGCCGCCGCGCCGAGCGCCTGCCGCCGAGCACGGTCACCGTGCTCATCGTGAGGCTGTAGTGCGGGGCGTCGCCGGTGAACAGGTTGCCGCGGCTGGCCCCGTCGACGGCGAGCAGGCCCCGCCCGTCCGAGTGCCGCCGTTCGATCTCGGCGGCGTCGGCGGGGTGCGCGCACGCCATCACGTGGTCGCGGTCCTTCTCGTACCAGCGGAAGCCGAGGATGTCGTGGTTGTTCCCGTGCAGGATCCCGGAGACGCTGGCGCCCGTCTGCGAGCTCCAGTCCGTGGTCCAGTGCTGCAGCGTGTGGCTGCCCTCGGCGAGCCAGCGCGCCAGCGTCGGCACGGTCCCGTCGCGGACAGCACGGCGCGCGGTGTCGTGGCCCAGCCCGTCGATCTGCAGGAACAGCACCCCGGGCGTCTGCTGCTCGGGCGCCGCCGAGCGCCGGCTGCGGCGGACCGCGCGGCGGAAGAACAGCTCGTCCTCGTCGATCGCCAGCAGGCTCGTGGCGACGGCGTTGACCACCGTCATCACCACGACCACCACGAACGCGGTGCGGATGTTCGTGAGCTCCACACCCGGGACGAGCCAGAAGATCGCGAGCACCGCCGCGGCGAGCAGCACGAAACTGCCGAGGCCGAGGGTGAACAGGGCGATCGGCAGCGCCACCCGCAGCACCAGCGGCCAGACGACGGCGGTGAGCAGGCCGAGCAGCAGCGCGCAGACCGTGGGCTGCCACCAGCCGGCCATGGCGAACCCGGTGAGCCAGACGTCGAGCAGGTGCAGCGCCGCCGTGACCAGCGCCCACACCAGCACGACACGGGCCACCACGCGCCCGCCGCGCAGCAGCGGGCCGCGCTCGACGGGCGTCGCGCGGTAGTCGCGGACGATCGGGCCGGTCCGGTTCACGGGCGCTCCTGGTCGGTCGGCGGCGGCAGCGGGCCGCGCCGCGCCGGGCCGGCCGCGGGATCGATCATCTCCCCCGGCTTCTCGGGGACGACGTCCGGGGCACGCCGGGCACGCCGTCGTCGCACCAGCCGGGCGATCCCCGCGGACAGCGCGCCGACGAGGAGCACGAGCACCGCCGCGCCGAGGGTGGCCACGAGCGGGTTGTCGAACAGCCCGCCGGAGAGGATGCCGAGCAGCGCGTAGGCGACCGCCCACACCAGGCACGCGACCAGCGCCGACGGCAGGAACCGGCGCCACGGGTAGCCCAGGGTGCCGGCGGCCACGAGCGCCGGGATCCGCCCGGCGGGCACCAGCCGCCCGACGACGATCAGCTGCCATCCGTGCCGCGTGAACCGCACCCGGGCCCGGGCGAGCTGCTCCGGCGTCTGACCGCGGGCGACGAATCGCACCGCCGCTTCCCCACCCAGCCGAGCGACCCCGTAGGTCACGACGTCGCCCACGAACGCGGCCAGGGTCGACGCCAGCAGCACCAGCGGGAGCGACAGGTGCGTGGTCGTCATCGCGACGGCGGCGGCCGCGCCGACGACCGCTCCCGTGGGCACCACCGGCACGACCGACCCGAGCAGCACCCCGCCGATCAGCACCGGGTAGCCGATGGCCTGCGGGTTCGTCCAGTCCGCGGCGAGGGCGCCCGTCACGCGGACATCATTCCCGGTGCCCCTCGCCCGGCCCGCCGTCGCCCTGCACGAACGGCCCGTTCGTGCGGTAGGTCCGCAGGAACGGGCCGTTCGTGCGATCGCCGGGGTCGGGAGCGGTGCCGTCGAGTGGCACGTCCTGCCCCGGCCGGGCGATCGTGATCGTGCTGGTGCTCCCCCGCTTCCGCGCCGCGACGGCGAACCGGTGCGGCGGGTCGTGCAGCAGCGCCCGCATCCGCGCGCCGTGCCCGGCGGGCGCCCGGGTCAGCCCGGCGACGGCCAGCGTCCCCCAGTGGACCGGGACGGCGAGCCGGGGCCGCAGCACGTCGACGGCCTCGGCGGCCCGCTCCGGGTCGAGGTGCCCCGGGCCCAGGTTCGGACCCCAGCCCCACACCGGCAGCAGGGCGACGTCCAGGCCGAGCGCCCCGAGGTCCGCCATCCCGTCGAACAGGTCGGTGTCGCCGGCGGCGTAGACGCGCAGGCCGTCGGCCTCCAGGACGTGCCCGAGCGCCGGCGACTGCGGCCCGCGGGTGGAACGCGGGCCCCACCGGTGCCCGCTGTGCGCGGCAGGCACCGCGGTGACCCGCAGCCCGCCCTCGCGGATCTCCTGCCCCACGTCGATCTCCTCGACCCGCCGCACGCCGCGCCGGCGCACCCACTCGGCCGCTCCGCGCGGCACCACGACCCGGGTGTCGGGCCGGAGCAGCCGCAGCGAGGGCGGGTGCAGGTGGTCGCCGTGCAGGTGGGAGATCAGGACGAGGTCCGCGTCGGCCCAGTCCTCGGCGCGCAGCGGCGGCACCACACGTCGCAGCAGCGACACCCGCGGGGTGAGGACGGGGTCGGTGAGGACGACGCGCCCGCCCAGCTCCAGGCGGGTGGTCGAGTGGCCGAGGAAGCGCAGGGCCGGGTGGTGCACGCCCACCACAGTAGGTGGGCGCGGGGTGCTCAGGCGCCGAAACGGACCGGCTGCCCGGTGGACTCGAGCACCGCCTGCCACAGGTCGCCGTGCGGGTCGACCTGGTTGCGCTTGCTCACCGCGAGCGGCATCGGGATGTGGACGAAGCGGCGCCGCACCCGCCCGACGACCATCGCGGTGCGCCCCGACATGGCCGCGTGCACCGCCGCCTGCGACAGCCGGACCGTGTACACGCTGTCGTACGGGTTGGCCGGCACGGAGCGGATCGCGTAGCTGGGGTCGATGTAGCGCACCGACGTCTCGATCCCGGCCTCGTCGAAGTGGTCCTCGATGCGGTCCCGCAGGTACCGGCCGATGTCGCCGAGCTTGCGGTTGCCCGAGGCGTCCGTGGTCGAGCGGCTGGCCTGGGCCGCCTCCAGCAGCTCCTGCCCCGCCCCCTCGGCGACGACGACCACGGCGTGCCCGCGCTGCTCCACCCGCCTGCGCAGGTGCGCGAGCAGGCCGGTGTCGCCCTCCAGGGCGAACGGGACCTCCGGGATCAGCACGACGTCCGCGTCGCTGCGGGCCAGCGCGGCGTAGCAGGCGATGAAGCCCGAGTGCCGGCCCATGAGCTTGACCAGGCCGATGCCGTTGGCCGTGGACTTGGCCTCGACGGTGACCGCCCGGATCGAGTCCGACGCCCGGGAGAAGGCCGTCTGGAAGCCGAAGCTCTGGTCGATGTACGGGATGTCGTTGTCGATCGTCTTCGGCACCCCGACGACCGCGATCTTGAGGTTGCGCTCGGCGATGACCCGCTCGATGCCCATGGCGCCGCGCATGGAGCCGTCGCCGCCGATCACGAACAGGATGTTGATGTGCATCCGCTCGAGGCAGTCGACGATCTCCTCGGGGTCCTGGTGACCGCGGGAGGTGCCGAGCACGGTGCCGCCGTCGACCGCGATGTCGCGGACGTACTGCGGGGTGAGCTCCACCTCGTCGTAGCCGTAGCGGGAGATGAAGCCCTGGTAGCCGTTGCGGAAGCCGACGACCCGCCGGACCCCGTAGTGGTAGGTCAGCGTGCGGACCAGGCCGGCGATGACGTCGTTGAGCCCCGGGCAGAGCCCGCCGCAGGTCACGATCCCGGCGCGGGTCTTCGACGGGTCGAAGTAGATCTTGCGCCGCGGCCCGCAGGGCTCGAGGCCCGGCAGCTGGTCGATCGGCACACCGCGGGCGGTCACCCGGGCGATGGTGTCGTCGAGCAGGACGCGGTCGTCCTCGTCGACGTAGTGCTCGGTCGTCTGCCGCGCGTCGAGCAGGTCGAGCATCGGGGAGTCGATGCGGCTGGTCCCGAGCCTGCGGATCTCCAGGTCCGCCTGCGTGACGGCCTGCGTCCGCGAGAAGTGCACGACGTTGTCCGGCGCGTCTGGCGCGCCGGCCGTGCTCGCGCCGTCGACGGTCGCGTCGGCCGTGCTCGCGGCAGGTTCCTGTGCGCTGCTCACCGTGTCCCTCGGTCCTCGCGTGCTGGTGCGTGGTCTGCGTGCTGTCCTGCGCTGCCCGACACCGGATCGTGACGGTGCGCCGGACGGGCCGGCCCGCGACGGTGGGGACTCCTGACCCTGGAAGTGCGTACAGCGTGCCCGATCCGGACACGGACCGACAGGTCCGCGCTACGGGATCGGTTCAGACCATACCCAGGACGCGGTCGACGCGGATCTCGATGACCACCCGCTCCGGGTTCGGCCGGGGCACGCGGAAGCGCGCGGCGTAGCGCTGCTCGGCGTCCCGCACCGACTCGGGGTCGTCGCGGACCACGGCGACGCCCTCGAGCGTGGACCAGCGGCGGCCGTCGTGCTGCGACACCGCGACGCGGGCGCCTTCCGGCCCGGCCTCGACGACGTTGCGGGCCTTCTGCGAGCCGCCGCGGCAGATCACCCGGGCGAGGCCCTCCTCGACGTCGATCGTGACCCCGACCGGCACGACGTGCGGCGTCCCGTCCTTGCGCAGGGTGACCAGGGTGCCGAGGTGCCGCTCGGTCCAGAAGGAGCGGAAGTCCTCGGAGACGACGTCGGGGGCGAGCCGGGTGCGGAAGGGGCGTGCGGTCACGCCCGCATCATGCCTCGACGGGTGTCGACCGCCGGCCGCCCCACCGGACCGCGCCCGCGCAGGCCGCGACCACCAGCGCGATCGCGACCGCGCCGACCGGGGTGAGGGCCTGCCCGAGCACCAGCGCCCCGGCGAGCGCCGCGACGGCGGGTGAGAGGCTCATCACCACGGCGAAGGTGTTCGCGGGGACGCTGCGCAACGCCACCAGCTCCAGCGAGTAGGGCAGCAGCGAGGAGAGCACGGCGACGGCCGCGCCCCAACCCAGCGCGACCGGGTCGAGCAGCGCGGCCCCGACCCCGGCGATCCCCAGCGGCAGGGCCAGGGCGGCGGACACGGTGAGGGCGAGGGCCAGGCCGTCGAGCTTCGCGAAGGAGCGGCCCGCCCGCTGGGCCAGCACGATGTAGCACGCCCACAACGCGCCCGCGAGCAGCGCGAACCCCACCCCGACGACGTCGAGCCCGGTGAACCCGCCCTCCCCCAGCAGGGCGACGCCGGCCAGCGCGAGCACCGCCCACAGGGCGCCGAGCAGGCCGCGCCCGGTGAGCACGGACAGCGCGAGCGGCCCGAGCACCTCCAGCGTCACGGCCGCGCCGAGCGGGATCCGCGCGATCGCCTCGTAGAAGCAGATGTTCATGCCGCCGAGCGCCAGCCCGTAGCCGAGGACGGTGAGCAGGTCGCCGCAGGTGCGCCCGCGCAGCCGCGGCCGGCACACCAGCAGCAGAACGAGCGCGGAGATGCCGAGCCGGAGCGCCACGGTGCCGTTCGCGCCGAGCCGGGCGACCAGCAGCGCCGCCACGGCCGCGCCGAACTGCATCGAGAACTCGCCGCCGACCACCAGCCCGATCGCCGTCCGGCGCCCGGGACCGGTCGCGCCGGGGGTCGAACCAGTGGTCGGGCGGGCGGCGAGATCGGTCACCCGCTCGACGCTAGGAGCCGGATCCGCCGCCGGGAAATGCCGGTTCAGCGGTGGTTATGCTCCTGAGGCATGAGCGCGGACCTGCGACACCTGCGGGCCTTCCTGGCCATCGCCGAGGCCGGCGCGATCACCCGCGCCGCGACGCGGCTGCACGTCGGCCAGCCCGCGTTGTCACGCACGCTGCACCAGCTCGAGACCCACCTCGGGGTGCGGCTCGTGGAGCGCTCGACCCACCACCTCGCGCTGACCCCGGCCGGTCTGGCGTTCCGGGAGCGCGCCGAGCGCGCGGTCGAGGCCGTCGACGCACTGCTCGACCCGGCCCGGGCCGGCGAGTGGCTGCGGGTGCCGCTGCGTCTCGGGCACGCCTGGTCGGCGCTGGGCGGGCGCACCCCGGAGCTGCTGCGCCGCTGGCGGGCCGAGCACCCCGACCTGCCGCTGGAGCTGGTGCAGATCGACGCCCGCACGGCGGGGCTGGCCGACGGCCGGGTCGACGCCGCGGTGCTCCGCGGGAGGGTGCGCGTCCCGGGTACGCGCGTGGTGCGGCTGCCGGACGAGACGCGCATGGCGGCGGTCCCCGAGGGTGGTGAGCTGGCCGCCCGCCCGTCGCTCACCCTGGCCGACCTCGCCGGGCGGACCGTGGCGGTCAACGACGTCACCGGCACCACCACCGCGTCGCTCTGGCCCGCCGACGCCCGGCCCGACGTCGTCCGGGTGGCGACGACCGAGGACTGGCTGGTCGCGATCGCCTCCGGCGGGGCCGCGGGCGTCACCCCGGCCGCGACCTCGGAGCTGCACCGCTTCCCGGGCGTGGCCTACGTGCCCCTGACCGACGCCCCGCCGGTCCCGGTGTGGCTGGTCTGGGCCGACCCGCCGACGCACCCGGCCGTGCCCCGGCTGGTGGAGCTCGTGCAGGAGATCACGGGCGCCCCAGCAGGGTGACCGTGCCGGAAGAGCCGTCCACCAGGACCCGGTCGCCGGTGCGCAGCCGCGTGGTGGCGTCCCCGCAGCCGACGACGGCGGGGATGCCCAGCTCACGGGCCACGATCGCGGCGTGCGAGAGCGGCGCCCCGACGTCCGTGACCACGGCGGCGACCACCGGGAACAGCGGGGTCCAGCCCACGTTCGTCACGGTCGTCACGAGGATCTCGCCGGGGTGCAGGGCCGCGCCGTCGGCCACGTCGGCGAGCACCCGCACGGTGCCCTCGACCACCCCGGCCGCCCCGCCGAACCCGGTGACCGCGCCGGCGGCGGACACGGGTGCGGGCGGGCGGCCCTCGACGAACAGGTCCGCCCGCCGGTGCGGGTCCGCCGCCCAGGCGAAGGGGTCGAAGGTCCCGCGGATCACGGCGGGGTACGGCGGCAGGGCGTCGTAGGCCTCGAACACGGTGCGGTTCCGCGCGGCGCGGGCGGCGGGCGCGTCGGCACCCGGCTCGAGGGCCCGCAGCAGCGCGTCGAGATCGAGGAAGAACACGGCGTCGCCGAGCCCGGTCACCTCGCCCGCCCGCAGCGCCCAGGCCCGGAGCACGCCGAACACCCGCACCACATCGGACCGGGTGCGTTCGCGGCCGCCGGCGGCCCGGATCCAGCGGTCCACGGCCTTCCGCGCGCCGCGCACCCGCCGCGGGTGCTCGCGGCGCAGCCGGTCCCAGGCCTCCTCGCGGGCTCGCCGTTGGCGCTCCAGCAGCTGGGCGGGGCCCGCGCCCGCGGCCCGCAGCCGCCCCAGCTCGCGCCGCACCCACTCCGGGTCCTCGGCGGGGCGCGGCGCCGACACCTCGAACTCGCGCGGGCCTCGGTGCCCCCACCGCCGCAGGTACTCCGCCTCGGACAGCTCCCCCGCCTCGACCCGGGCCAGCCCGACGACGGGGCCGAGGCTCTCCAGCTCCCCGCCGGTCGCGAGGGCGGCGGCGTCGGCCGGCCCGAGCAGCCGCTCCAGCCGGGCGCGGGCGCCGAGCAGCGCGCGCGGGTCGCTGCGGCCGGCCACCTGCAGCATCCCGCTGGCGCGGACGAGGAGGGGCTGCAGCTCGGCGGTCCACGCCGTCCGCAACCCGGCGGCGTCGAGCCCCGCGACCCCGGCCGCCAGCGCCGCGCAGTGCGCCGGGTTGCCCTCGACGTACGCGTCGACGTGCGGCTTCTCCCGCCGCACGGTCCGCAGCACCTCGCGCACCGCGGGCAGCAGGACCCGCAGCGCCGCCCGGCGATCGAGCGCGGCGCGCGGGACCCGGACCCCGGCCGGGATCCGCCCGAAGGCGCTGCCGACCAGGCGCACGAACAGCCCGCGCGGGACGCCGACCAACCCCGCCAGCGCCGACGCCGTCGACAGGTCCATGTAGGCGCGCCCGCCGATCCGCCCGTAGGCACGCAGCCCTGGCAGCGCCGAGGTCGTCATCGCGTGCGCGGAGAAGATCTCCAGGAAGGACCAGGTCAACGGGGTGATGGTGCCGGGCACGGCCTCACCGAGGTTGCCGTTGGTCCACAGGTGGTCGCGGCCGCGCGAGTCGTTCCACGGGTCGCGGACCGTGGTGATCGGGCGGGCCTGCAGCAGGGCGAACCGCCCCTCCGCCCGGGCCCACTCGACGTCCGTCGGGCCGCCGTACAGGGCCGCGACACGGCGGCCGAGGGCGACCAGCTCGGCCACGCGCGCGTCGTCGAGCACCGGGGCGCGGCGCAGCTCGTCGGGCACGGGCTGCTCGACCGTCCCGGCGTCCGTCCGCACGGTCCGGACGGCCTTGTCCGCGGTGCGGCGCTCACGGACGGCACCGGTGGCGGCGTCGGCGACGACGGCATCCGGCGTGACCAGCCCGCCCACGACCGCCTCCCCGAGGCCCCACGCGGCGTCGACCCGCATCCGGCTCTCGTCGCCGGTCACCGGGTCGGCGGTGAACAGCACCCCGGCCGACTCGGCGGGAACCAGCTCCTGGACCACCACGGCGATCTCGGCCCCGTCGATCCCCGCGCGGTCGCGATAGGCGACCGCCCGCCCGGCCCACAGCGACGCCCAGCAGCGCCGGACGGCGTCGAGCACCCCGTCGGCGTCGCGGACGTCGAGCACGGTCTCCTGCTGGCCGGCGAAGGACAGCCCGGGCAGGTCCTCGGCGGTCGCCGACGACCGGACGGCGACCGGCGGGCCGCCGAGGGCGGCGTAGCCGGCCCGGACGGCGGCGGCGAGGTCGTCGGGCAGCGCGGTCGTGAAGTCCTCCGGACGCGGCCGCTCGGGGAGCCCGGCGGCGTAGCGGCGGTAGGCGGCCGTCGTGACGACGAAGCCCGGCGGCACCGGCAGCCCCGCCCGCACCGCACGGGCCAGTGCGGACCCCTTGCCGCCGGCCTCCGCGAGGTCGGTCGCGCCGGGCGCGTCGAGCGGGAGGACGAGGTCCGCCATCCCGGAACCGTAGCGCCCTCCGTATTCCCCAACGACCGTTCAGCGTGAGTTACTTGGCAAAGGCAAGGTTTCGCCTTGCCACGGAGTCGGGGGCCGTGGTCACCTGGTCGAGCACCCTCTCGTGGACGGAGACCCACACCTCGTGAGTGCCGATCTGGCCGAATCGCCCGCCTCCGCCGCAACCGGACAGCATGCTCGCCCGACCGTGGCGATCCTGGTACTCGCGTCCTGCGGCCTGCTGGTGTCGCTCATCCAGACGATGGTCGTGCCCCTGCTGCCGCAGTTCCCGCGGCTCATGTCGGTCTCCCCGTCGACGGCGGCGTGGCTGGTCACCGCCACCCTGGTCGCCGGCGCGGTGTCCGCCCCCGTGCTCGGCCGGCTCGGCGACATGTACGGCAAGCGGCGGATGCTGCTGATCTCGATCGCGCTGATCCTGGCTGGCTCGGTCATCGGGGCCGCGGCGCCCAACATCGTGCTGCTGATCGTGGGCCGGGTGCTGCAGGGCGTGTCGTTCGGCGTCATCGCGCTCGGGATGAGCCTGATGCGGGACGTGCTGCCGCCCGCACGGGTCGGCAGCGGTGTCGCGCTGATGAGCTCCTCGCTCGGCGTCGGCGGCGCGATCGGGCTGCCGATCACCGGCCTCGTGGCGCAGTTCACCTCCTGGCGCTGGCTGTTCGCCGGCGCGGCCGTGGTCGCGGTGATCCAGCTGCTGCTCGTGTCGCGGCTGGTCCCCGAGTCGCGGGTGCGCACCGGCGGCCGGTTCGACGCCGTCGGCGCCGTCGGGATCGCCGCCGCCCTGGTCTGCCTCCTGCTCGGCATCTCGAAGGGCACGGAGTGGGGCTGGACGAGCCCGACCGTCCTCGGCCTGTTCGGCGCGGCCACCGTGGTGCTCGCGGTGTGGGCGCGCTGGGAGCTCGGCCGGCGCGCCCCGCTCGTCGACCTGCGCGTCTCGGCCCGTCCGGCGGTGCTGATGACGAACGGCGCCACCGTGCTCATCGGCTTCTCGATGTTCGCGACCTTCATGCTCGCGACCCAGATCCTGCAGGCGCCCGTCGAGACCGGGTACGGCTTCGGGCTGTCGCTGCTGGTCGCCGGCGTGGTGCTGCTGCCGATCGGCGGGTCGATGGTCGTCTTCTCGTCCGCCTCGGCGATCATCTCCAGGATCCGCGGGCCGCGGACCACCCTGATCCTCGGCACCGCGCTCCTGGCGGTCGGCAACGTCGGGTTCGCCATGCTGCCGACGTCGGAGCTGCTGCTGATCGGCACCGCGACCATCGGCGCGATCGGGGCCACCCTCGCCTACTCCGCGCTGCCGCTGCTCATCATGCGGGCCGTCCCCGAGACCGAGACGGCCGCGGCGAACAGCCTCAACACGCTGATGCGCCAGCTGGGCACCTCGACCTGCACCGCGGTGGTCGCGGCCGTGAGCACCGCGCTCGTGATGGACGTGGGCGGCGAGACGCGGCCCGCCGGCACCGCCTACACCGTGGTCTTCCTGGCCGCGGCGGTCGCCGCGGTGCTGGCGATGGCGCTCGCCGCCGTCACGCCGGCGCCCGAGGGCGTCACCGACCCGCGCGACGACCCCGCCCTGGCGAGCCGGGCCGCAGCCTGAGGGTCGCCGGGTTTCTGGCGGCAACCCAGCCGCGCGGCTACCCTGGCGCGCATGACGTCCGCAGCGTCTGCACCGTCGCCCGGATCGGCCTGGACCGACTTCGACAGCGGCACCTGTTCCGTCGCCCGCACGGCGGCGCTGATCGGCGACGCCTGGACCGTGCTCGTGCTGCGGGACATGTTCAACGGCGTCCGTCGGTTCGACGACCTGGCCGCGCACCTCGGCATCGCCCGCAACGTGCTCACCCGCCGGCTCGGCGGCCTCGTCGACGCGGGCCTGGTGGAGAAGGTGCCCTACCGCGAACCGGGCCGCCGCGAGCGCCACGAGTACCGGCTCACGCCCGCCGGCAAGGACCTGCGCGTCGTCATGACGGCGTTGCGGGACTGGGGCGACCAGCACCTCGCCGGCGAGGCGGGCCAGCCCATGGTGATCCGGCACGCCGACTGTGGCGCCGAGGTGCACGCGGAGCTGCGCTGCGAGGCGGGGCACCTGATCGAGCCCCGCAGCAAGCTCACCTCCGACCCGGGCCCCGGCGCCCGCCTCCGCTCCGCCTGACGGGCGCAGCAGGGACCCACGACGCGCCCAGGGGCCTCTCCTGGTCGCAGTATGGATCCATAACGCGCCCCGGCGCCCCTCCCGGACGCAGTACGGATCCATAACGCGCCGGGCGCCGCTCGGGCCGTCGAGGTTCGCCGGCACCAGGACGCGACCGCCGCTCGCACACCGGCTCAGGGGCGACCGCACACCTGCGGTGTGTGGCCTCCGTTCTCAGCGGACCGTCACCCCCACGCCGAGCAACATCCTCGAGCCGAACCCACCCCGGCGACCGAAGACCTCCGGCAGGCCGAGCGACTCTCGCCTGCCGGAACCCCCCGACCGAACACCCCGCCGGCCGAACACCCCGCCGGCCGAACACCCCGCCGACCGGGCGCCCCTCACTCCCCGCGGGTGTCGCGGCGGAGCGGGTGTTCCGGGGGGATCTCCACGATCCCGATCTTCACCCCGTCGGGGTCGGTCACCCACATCTCGTCGAGCCCCCAGGGCTCGCGGCGCGGCTCCCGCACGATCGTGGCGCCGCGGTCCGCCAGCTCCTTGTGCGCGGCGGCGATGTCGCGGACCTGCATCCACAGCGCGACGCCCGTGGGCTCGGTGCGCGGCCCGGCGGCGTGTCCCGACACCTCCAGGAACCCGCCGCCGAGGAAGAACACGGTGCCGCCGGGGAACTCCCGGTAGACGGCCAGCCCGAGCACGTCCCGGTAGAAGGCCGTGGTCACGTCCGGGTCGGACGGGCGCAGCAGCACCCGTCCGGCGAGGATCTCCATCTCGGCGAGCCTACCCAGCGGAGGGCCGTTCCACGCGCGCCGCGGGCAGGCCGTCGGGCCCGGCGGGGGCGTCGGGGTCGATCCGGAGCGCGGTCATGATGCGCGCGAGGCCGAGATAATGCGCAGCGGTGAGTGCGATCTCCACTATTTCCCGCTCCGAGAACTCCGCCGCGAGTGCCGCATAGTTCTCGTCGGACACTTCGCCGTCGCGCACGAGCGCTGCGGTGAATTCGAGGGCCGCCCGGGTACCAGGGTCGAAAGTCCCCAACTCGTCCCGGTCGAGGGCCTCGATCTGCTCGGCGGTGCCGCCGGCGGCGAGGGCGATCGGCACGTGCTGCTCCCACTCGTAGCGCGCGGCGAGTCGTCCGACCTGGAGGATCACGAGCTCGCGCAGGAGCGGGTCGATCGCGAGGTCCGCGAGGATCGCGCCGCCGAACTTCAGCCACGGCCGGAAGGCCGTCTCCGCGTGCGCGAGCATGCGGAAGACGTGCAGCGGGGGCATCTTGCCGAGCGTGGAGGCGACGGCGGGAGGGGCGGTCTCGGGGGTCAGGTACGTGACACGGGCCATGCCCGTGGACCCTAGAGCGGATCGGCACCCGGTGCCACAACCGACGATCCGTCCACACGGGACTGCGTCCACTCAGGATGGTGTCACGTCCTTGATCTGCACCGATCCGTACCCGCCCCAGCGAACGCACAGGTAGAACCATTGAGTAGAACTCGTCGGTAACATTTCCTCGGATCCCCAACAATAGGTATCAGCAGACGGGTGAAGAGCCAGGTCACGTTCCGATCTCCGGTCAATTCCCGCTACGGTTCCCTCACCGCCGAAGCACGAAACCATCCGGGTCGTCGCGCCGCCGTCCGCCGCGCCGACCTGTGTTTCCGCCTTGTTCGGCCCACGTTTCGACCAACGTCGCCGCCTGGAGGCACCCGTATGAAGCCGTTCGTGGTCAACCGCCACGGCCGCCTCGTGTTCCCCGCGAACTTTTCGCCGGATCTCGATTTCTCGGTTCTCGACACGCTCGACGGCGCGGCCGCCGTCATCGGCCGGGACTTCGAGTCCAAGGCCCCCACCGGGACCGAGATCGCCGAGCGCGTGGCCCGCGGCGCGTACACCCGCCGGTACGACCTGCTGCGCGACCTCGGCCAGAACCTGTTCTGGGTCAACCGCTGGGCGCTGACGATGTACGAGAAGCGGCCCACCCGCTGGCGCGACCTGCCGCGCACCCGGGACGACGTGTTCCTGCCCGTCGTCACCCCGTGGGTCGACGGCGAGCGCAAGGCCGCCGCCGTCGTCGAGGCCTGGCAGTCGCTGCCCGAGGGCCGGTACCCGGAGGTCGAGGAGCGGCTGTTCGCCCTGCTCAACGACGTGTACGGCAATCGCAAGCACCACGCGACGGACCTCGAGCCCGTCAAGCCGACCGTCGCGGAGTTCCTCGCGCAGCCCGGCGCCCTGACCTTCGTCCTGCCCGACCTGGAGCCGGACTATCCGACCTTCTCCCCGACCGAGATCCTCGACGCCCACGAGGAGGCCCCCGAGCTGGAGGCCCTGTCCCGCTGGGCGATGGTGCTGCACAACCAGTACCCGTGGACCCGGTCGCGGACCGAGCTGCGCGAGGCGTCGGCGATCGGCGACGACGAGGTCGTCATCGCGTTCCACCCGCGCACCCGGGAGGTGGCGGCGTTCCTGGACCGGGTCCGCAACGGAGCGCCCGTCCGGACCCGCCCCTCCCGGCCCGCCGTCACGCCCGTCGCGCCGGCCACGCCGCTCGAGCCGGTGAAGGTCGCCGAGACGTTCGCGGTCAAGCCGACGATCGAGTCGCTGGCGGTCGTGCGCGGCGAGCACGTCTGCGAGAACACGGACGTCGTGCGCAACACCAGCTTCTCCTGGTCGCCGATGAGCGCCGCGGAGATCACGGCGAAGACCGGGATCGAGCGGCGGCGCTACTCCGAGCACGACATCGGCGAGCTCGCCCTCGCCGCGGCCGACGCCGCCCTCGCCCACTCCGGCCGCAAGCCGGAGGAGATCGGCGCGGTCCTCGTGGCGACCTGCACCAGCGACCGGCTCATCCCGTCGCTGGCCACCTGGCTCTCCGGCGAGCTCGGCCTCCTGCAGACCCACTGCTCGGCGGACATCGTGGCGGCCTGTGCGGGCCTGCCCTACGGCCTCGCCGAGGCGGTGCGCCAGCTGCAGGAGGTCGGGCGACCGGTGCTGCTGGTCTGCGTCGAGAAGTTCAGCGACAAGATCGGCGGGGTCCGCACCTCGCGCATGATCTTCGGGGACGGCGCGGCCGCCCTCGTCGTCGCGCCCGCGGCGGAGGGGTCCGCGGGCGACGTCGAGATCCTGCAGACCTACGCGAGCGGTCCTCCCTCCCAGGTCAACTCGATCATCTGGCCGAACCCGGAGTTCGACAACGACATCACGGTCTACGGCCCCGAGGTGAAGGCCCTCGTCGCCCGCTACCTCGAGCAGATGATCGGCGAGCTCGACGCGCTGCCCGGCCCGGACGGCGGGAAGCTGCTCGACGCCATCGAGCTGATCGTGCCGCACCAGGCCAACCGCACGATGATCGTGCAGCTGGCCGAGAAGGCGGGGCTGAGCGCGGACCAGCTGTACTTCAACATCGGCGACATGGGCAACGTGTCCGCCGCGTCGATCCCGATCGCGCTGTTCGACGCCGTCCGCGACGGTGTCATCGACCGCCCCACGCGGGTCTTCGCGCCCGGGTTCGGGGCCGGCGCGGTGGGCGGCTACGCCGTCCTCACGGTCGACCCCGCCGTCATGGCGCCGGAGGTCGTGCTGCCGCCCGCGGTGCGGGACCGGTCGACAACGGTGTTACCACGGAATCCGGTCGCCGGAACCTCCGTGGAGGATGTTCGCGCGGCGTTCGGGGCGTAGCAGGATGGCCCTCGTGAGCAGCTTCTCCCGGATCGCGATCGTCAATCGTGGTGAGCCCGCCATGCGGCTCATCCACGCCGTGCGCGAGTGGAACGCCGCGGGTGGATCCCCGCTGCGGACCGTCGCGCTGCACACCGCCGTGGACCGTCGCGCCATGTTCGTGCGCGAGGCCGACGAGGCCGTGCTCATCGGCCCGGACGACCCCGACCACCTCGGTCCGTCGCCCTACCTCGACCACGCGGAGCTGGAGCGGGCCCTGAAGGTGGCCCGCGCGGACGCCGTCTGGCCGGGCTGGGGCTTCGTCTCCGAGAAGGCGGAGTTCGCCGAGCTGTGCCGGGACCTCGGCATCACCTTCATCGGCCCGTCCCCCGAGGTCATGCGCGACCTCGGGGACAAGATCGCCGCGAAGAGGCTCGCCGAGCGCGTCGGCGTGCCGCTCGCGGCCTGGTCCGGCGGCCCGGTCGCCGACCTCGCCGAGGCGCGGGAGAAGGCGGAGGCGATCGGCTACCCGCTGATGGTCAAGGCCACCGCGGGCGGCGGCGGGCGCGGGATCCGCTACGTCGCCACGCCCGACGACCTCGCCGAGGCCTTCGAGCGCGCCGCGTCCGAGGCCGGCAAGACCGCCGGCGACGCGACCGTGTTCCTCGAGCGCGCGGTCCGCGGCGGGCGGCACGTCGAGGTGCAGGTCGTCGCCGACGCCACCGGCGACGTCTGGACCCTGGGCGTGCGGGACTGCTCCGTGCAGCGCCGCAACCAGAAGGTCATCGAGGAGTCCGCCTCCACCGCGCTCGACGCCGAGCAGGAGGAGCTGCTGCGCTCCTCCGCCGCCGAGCTGGCCCGCGCCGCCGGCTACGTCAACGCCGGCACCGTGGAGTTCCTCTACGAGCCCAAGGAGCGACTGCTGTCGTTCCTCGAGGTCAACACCCGCCTGCAGGTCGAGCACCCGGTCACCGAGGCGTGCACCGGCGTCGACATCGTCAAGCTGCAGCTGCACGTCGCGGGCGGCGGCAAGCTCGCCGACATCGCGCCGGAACCGCCGCGCGGCACGGGCTGGGCGATCGAGGCCCGCCTCACCGCCGAGGACCCGGAGCGCGGCTTCGCGCCCGCCCCCGGCGTCATCGAGCACCTCGCGCTGCCCGCCGGCCCCGGGATCCGGGTGGACACCGGCGTCGCGACCGGGGACGTCATCCCGCCGCAGTTCGACTCGATGATCGCCAAGATCATCGCGTGGGGCCGGGACCGCGACGAGGCCCGCGCCCGCCTGCTGCGCGGGCTGCGCCAGACCGCCGCGGTGATCGACGGCGGCACCACCAACAAGGCCTTCCTGCTCGACCTGCTGCAGCGGCCCGAGCTGATCGCCGGCGAGACCGACACGACCTGGCTCGACGGGCTGATGGCCCAGGGCTACACCCCGCCGCGCCGGCTCGACGTCGCGCTCCTCGCCACCGCCGTCGAGGCGCACGACGGGCACGTCGCCCGTCAGCAGGAGCGGCTGTTCACCGCCGCCGAGCGCGGCCGGCCCGAGGTCGGCGCCGAGACCTGGCACCAGACGGACGTCCGCGCGGCCGGCGAGTCCTACCGGCTGCGGGTCGCCCGCACCCGGGCGAACCGCTACCGCGTGGTGCTCGAGGTGCCCGGTGGCACCCCGCAGGCCGTGGACGTCGACGTCGAGCGCTCCGGCCGCTTCGAGCGCCGGCTCACCGTCGGCGGAACCACGTACTCGGTGCTGTCGGCCCCGCAGGACACGGACTACCTCGTCGAGGTCGACGGCGCCGTGCACCGGATCTCCGGCGGCGAGGCCGGCATGGTCCGGGCGCCCGCCCCGGCCATGGTCGTGGCCGTCCCGGTGATCGCCGGGCAGGAGGTCGCCGAGGGCGACGTCGTCGCGATCGTCGAGTCGATGAAGCTGGAGACCGCGCTGCGGGCCCCGTTCGCGGGCACCGTCGCCGAGGTCCTGGTGCCGTCGAACACGCAGGTCGAGGGCGGCACGAAGCTGGTCCGGCTGGAGCCCGCGGCCGACGCCGCCGGCCCCGCCGCGGGCGGCGACCGCGCCGACTTCTCCGCGCTGCTCGGCACCGGCGCCGACGCCGACCCCGCGGCCGACGCCGCCGACGCCCTCACCGCGCTGCGCTGGCAGGTGCTCGGCTTCGACGTCGACGAGCGGCAGTCCCGCCCGCTGCTCGCCCGGCTCGACGCCGCGCGCGCCGCGCTGCCCGGGGACGACCCGGCCGTGCTCGCCGGCGAGACCGCCGTGCTGCGGATCTTCACCGACCTGTCGGCGCTGTCCCGCAACCGCCGCGAGTCCGACGAGCCCTCCGACGGCAACGGCAACGGCGAGTCGGGGCGCAACCCGCAGGAGTACCTGCACGCCTACCTGCGGTCCCGGGACGTCGAGGCCGAGCAGCTGCCGGAGTCCTTCCGCGCCAAGCTGCGCCGCGCGCTCGCGCACTACGGGGTGGAGCTCGAGGGCTCCGCCAAGGGTTCCGGCACCCAGCTCGAGCCCGCGCTGTACCGGATGTTCCTGGCGCACCGCCGCGCCACCGCGCACGAGCCGGTGATCCTCAACCTGCTGCAGTGGCGGCTGGCGCACCCGGAGTCCCTGGCGGGGCTGCCGGCGGCGACCCGCGAGGAGTACCTGCGCACGCTCGACGGCCTGGTCCTGGCCACCCAGCTGCGGCACCCCGTCGTCGGCGACCTGGCCCGCCGGGTCCGCTACCACTGCTTCGACGCCCCGGCGGTCGAGGCGGAGCGCGACCGCGTGCACCGCGAGGTGCGGACGCAGCTCGACGAGCTGGCCGAGCAGCCGGACGCCGCCGACCGCGCGGAGCGGATCGAGGCGCTGGTCGCCTCGTCCGAGCCGATCCTCGGGGTCTTCGGGACGCGGCACAACGCCGCCCTGCTCGAGGTCATGACCCGGCGCTACTACCGGATCCGGCCGCTGCAGGACCTGCGGATCAGCGAGAGCATCGGGCTGCCGGTGCTCACGGCGTCGTACACGCACCGGGGCAACGACCACACGGTCCTCGCCACGGTGATCGACAACAACGACCCGCGGCGCGCGCTGGCCGCCGCGAACCAGATGCGGCGGCTGGTCGAGGAGCTGCCCGAGGGCCGCACGGCGCTGGTGGACCTGTACGTCACCTCCACCCATGCGGACGACCGGGGCGACCCCGACGCCCGCGCCGACCGGGTGCGGGCCGCGATCGGCGCCGTGCCGACCGGCCGGGTCGCCCGCGTCGCGGTGGCCGTGCGCCCCAACCCGTCCGAGACGGCCGACGTCCTGGCCGACCCCGACCCGGTGTGGTTCACCTTCCGCCCGGAGTCCGACGGCACGCTCGTCGAGGACCGCACGCTGCGCGGCCTGCACCCGCTCGTCGCGGAGCGGCTCGGGCTGTGGCGGCTCGGCAACTTCGAGCTGCGCCGGCTGCCGGCCGAGCCGGACGTGCACCTGTTCCACGCCACCGGCAAGAACGTGCGCGAGGACCAGCGCCTGCTGGCCCTGTCCGACGTCCGACGGCTCACCGTGCTTCGGGACGACGCCGGCGTCATCCGGTCGCTGCCCGAGCTGGAGCGGGCGATCGACGCCTGCCTCGACAGCCTGCGCAGCGTGCGGAGCCGGGACCCGAAGCTGGCCAAGCTGGGCTGGAACCGGATCCTGCTGCACGTCTGGCCGGTCGTCGACATCCCGTTCGAGGAGCTCGACACGGTGGTCCGGCGGCTCGCCGCCCGCACCGGGTCGCTGGGCCTGGAGCAGGTGCTGGTGCAGTTCCGGGCCGACCGCCCGGGCGAGGACACACCGCACGAGTACCTGCTGCGGTTGTCGCGGCCGCCGGGCGCGGGCCTCACCGTGCGGCTCGACGAGCCGCCGACGGGCCTCATGCGTGAGCTCGACGCCTACGCCCAGAACGTGATCAAGGCGCAGCGTCGCGGGGCGGTCTACCCGTACGAGATCATCCCGATGCTGACCGGGCCCGAGGGCCGGTTCGTCGAGTACGACCTGGTCGAGGGCTCGGGCGTCGACCCGGTGGCCGAGCCGGTCGAGCGCGAGCCCGGCCGCAACACGGCCAACATCGTGCTCGGCACGGTCACCATGCCCACCGCGAAGCAGCCCGAGGGCATGACGCGGGTGGTGCTGCTCGGCGACCCGACGCGGGGGCTGGGCGCGCTGGCCGAGCCCGAGTGCGCGCGGGTGTGCGCGGCGATCCGGCTCGCCCGCGAGCTGGACGTGCCGCTCGAGTGGTTCGCGGTGTCGTCCGGCGCCAAGATCGCCATGGACTCCGGCACGGAGAACATGGACTGGATCTCGCGCGCCCTGCGGGCGATCATCGAGTTCACCCAGGACGGCGGCGAGGTCAACGTCGTCGTCACGGGGATCAACGTCGGCGCCCAGCCCTACTGGAACGCCGAGGCCACGATGCTCACCCACACCAAGGGCATCCTGGTCATGACGCCGGACAGCGCGATGGTCCTCACCGGCAAGCAGAGCCTGGACTACTCCGGCGGCGTCTCGGCCGAGGACAACTTCGGCATCGGCGGCTACGACCGGATCATGGGCCCGAACGGGCAGGCGCAGTACTGGGCGCCGGACCTGGCCGGGGCCGTCGACGTCCTGCTCCGGCACTACGAGCACACCTACCGGATCCCCGGCGAGCGGTTCCCGCGGCCGGCCCCGACCAACGACCCGGTGCAGCGCGACGTCACGACCGCGCCGCACGAGGGCGGGGAGTTCACCACCCTCGGCGAGATCTTCTCGTCCGAGACCAACCCGGGGCGCAAGAAGCCCTTCGACATCCGCTCCGTGATGCGCGGCGTGGCCGACCTGGACCACGCCCCGCTCGAGCGGTGGGCGGACATGCACGACGCGGACTCCGTCGTCGTGTTCGACGCCCACCTGGGCGGCCAGCCCGTGTCCCTGCTCGGCATCGAGTCCAAGCCGATCCCGCGGCGGGGCGTGCTGCCCGTCGACGGGCCCGAGCAGTTCACCGCGGGCACGCTGTTCCCGCGCTCGTCGAAGAAGACGGCGCGGGCGATCAACGCGGCGAGCGGCAACCGGCCGCTGGTGGTGCTGGCGAACCTCTCCGGGTTCGACGGCTCGCCGGAGTCCCTGCGCTCGCTGCAGCTGGAGTACGGCGCCGAGATCGGCCGGGCGATCGTCAACTTCGACGGCCCGATCGTGTTCTGCGTGGTCTCCCGCTACCACGGCGGGGCGTTCGTGGTCTTCTCCGCGACGCTCAACGACCACATGGAGATCGCGGCCGTCGAGGGCTCGTACGCCTCCGTGCTGGGCGGCGCGCCTGCCGCCGCCGTGGTGTTCGCCGGTGAGGTCCGCAAGCGGACCGCCGCCGACGAGCGCGTCACGGCCCTCGAGGGGCGCATCGCCGCCGCAGTCGAGGCGGGATCCGACGCCGAGGCCTCCCGGCTGCGCGCCGAGCTCGCCTCGGTCCGGGCCGCAGTCCGCTCGGAGAAGCTCGGCGCCGTCGCCGAGGAGTTCGACAGCACCCACTCGATCCAGCGGGCCCAGCGCGTCGGGTCCGTGCACAAGATCGTCGATCCGCACCAGCTCCGGCCGTACCTCGTCGACGCCGTCCGCCGGGGCATCGCACGCACTCTCGAGGAACTGGAGACCTGACATGACGACCGCCGCCCCCGCTCCCGGACCCCTAGCGACCGACACCCACCCCGAACCGCGCGTCGCCCTCGTCACCGGCGGGGCCCGCGGGATCGGGGCGGCGATCACCACCACCCTGGCCCGCGCCGGGGTGCACGTGGCCGCCGGCTACAGCTCCAACGCCAAGGCCGCCAACGACCTGGCCGAGAAGCTGCGGGCCGAGGGCTGCTCGGTCTCGGTGCACCAGGGCAACGTCGGCGTCCCGGAGGACTGCCAGCGGTACGCCGACGAGGTGCTCGCGGCCCACGGGAAGATCGACTACCTGGTCAACAACGCGGGGATCACCGTCGACAAGACGGTGCGGCGGATGACCGTCGAGGACTGGCACGCGGTGCTGCGGATCAACCTCTCCGGCGCCTTCTACATGACCAAGGCCGTGCTGGACCACATGTCCGGCAACGGCTTCGGCCGGATCGTCAACATCAGCTCGGTGATCGGCGAGTCCGGCGCCGTGGGCCAGGCGAACTACGCGGCGTCGAAGTCCGGCCTGTTCGGGTTCAGCAAGAGCCTGGCGCAGGAGGTGGCGCGCAAGGGGATCACGGTCAACTGCGTGGCCCCGGGCTACATCGAGACCGAGATGGTGGCGGCGGTCCCGGAGAAGGTGCTGGAGAAGCTGCTCGAGAACGTCCCGGTCGGGCGGCTGGGCCAGGCGCACGAGATCGCCCGCGCCGTCCAGTTCCTCCTCGACGACGAGGCCGGCTACATCACCGGCAGTGTCGTCGCCGTCAACGGCGGGCTGGACATGTAACTCTGCTGGTCAGGCGAACGGCGCTCTCGCTCATATCTAGTGAGCGGGAGCGCTGTTCGTGTTCTCTCATCAGTTCTGACGAAGCCCGCGAGGAGAGGTAACAGGAGCAGCGGACTGCGCCGAAGGCACAACGTGACCACCTCCTCGCAGCCGCCGCAGGGCGGACAGCCCCAGCACCCCGGCCCGTACGGGCCGCCGCCGCAGTACGGCCAGTACCCGCAGCACGGCCGGTACGGCGCCCCGCAGCAGCCGTGGGCGCAGGTCCCGCAGCATTACGCCCCGGTCCCGCCGCCCGCACCGCAGCCGCGCAACGGCCTCGGCACCGCCGGCTTCGTGCTCGGCCTGCTGGCCCTGCTGTTCGCCTGGATCCCCTTCATCGGCGTGATCGGCTGGCCGCTGTCGATCCTCGGCCTGATCCTCTCGGGCTTCGGCCTGCAGCGCGTCACCAGCGGCAAGGCCGACAACAAGGGCCTCTCGGTCGCGGGTATCGCGCTCTCCGCGATCGCCCTGCTGGTCTGCATCCTCTGGGCCACCGCCTTCGCCAGCGCGGTCAGCGAGACCTCGACGTCCTCCGGCACGGTCTCCGGTGCGACAGCTCCGACCGCCGCGGCGAGCGCACCGGCCGCGTCGCAGACGGTGGGCTTCGGGCAGACGTACACCTACAAGGACGGGCTGGCGGTGACGATCGCGGCGCCGGTGGACTTCACCCCGTCCAGCTCCGCCTACCCGCAGAACGTCGACCGCGCAGTGCTGCTCACCGTCACCGTGCAGAACGGGACCGACAAGCCGTTCGAGCTCAACACCTTCGGCAACGGCCCGGACGTGACCTTTGCCGGCACGCACGCCGATGAGATCACCGACCTCCAGAAGCTGGAAGTCGCCGAGTCGACCACCGTCCTGCCCGGCAAGAGCTACACGTACAAGAAGGCCTTCGCCGTCGGCTCCGGCACAGGTGAGCTGCAGGCCGAGTGGACCCGCGAGGTCTTCTCCGAGCCCGTGATCTTCACCGGCCAGGCCTGACCTCCGAGCCCGTCACCGGGCCACACCGGGTGGTCACGCACCGGCCCGGTGACACGAACGGCGCTCTCGCTCATACCCAGTGAGCGAGAGCGCCGTTCGCTCATGTGCGGCGGCAGAGGTTCTTGGCGGCGAGGATGCGCTCGACCGCGCGGTCGTTGTCCGCGGCGGTGATCTTCCCGGAGTCGAGGGCCTGCTGGAGGGCGTCGAGGATCGGGGCGACCGGCTCGACGTTCGACGACAGCGCCACGTCCGCGCCCGCCGCCAGCGCGGTGAGGCTCGCCTGCGGCAGCGTGAACCGGTTGCTGACGGCCTTCATCGCGCCGAGGTCGTCCGTCATGACCAGGCCGTCGAACCGGTACTCGTCGCGCAGCAGCGTGTAGGTCGCCGGGGTGAGCGAGGAGGGCAGGTCGTCCGTGAGGCCCGGGACGTCGAGGTGCCCGACCATCACGCCGACGCGGTCGTGGTCCAGCTGCGCCAGCAGGTCGGTGTACGGCTTCAGGTCCGCCTGCCGCAGCTGGTCGAGCGGCGGCACGGAGACGCGGCCCTGGTGCGAGTCGCCGCTGGAGCGCCCGTGCCCGGGGAAGTGCTTGAGCACGCCGTAGACGCCGGCCTGCCGCAGCCCCTCCTCGAACGCGCCGGCGTAGCGGGTGACCACCGCGGGGTCGCTCGAGAAGGAGCGGTCCCCGATCACCGAGGTGGCCGGCTGGTCGCTGACGTCGACGTCCGGCGCCAGGTCCCAGGTCACACCGCGGGCCGCCAGCTGGCGGCCGCGCTCCTCGGCGAGGGCGCGCACCCGCTCGGGGGTCTTCTTCGCCATCGCGCGGGCGCTGGGCAGCTCGCCGTCGAGGTCGTCGATGCGCTGGACGCGGCCGCCCTCGTCGTCGACGGCCACGGCGACCGGCAGGTTCCCCGCCTCCTGCACGGCGTCGAGCGCCTTGTTCTGCAGGAGGGCGGTCGCGTTGCCGCCGATGAAGATCCCGCCGACGTGCGAGTTCCGGACGATCGTCGCTGCGCCGGCGGGGTCGGCGGCGTCGACGCCGACCATCAGCCGTTGGGCGAGCCGGTCGCGCGAGCTGAGTGCCTGGACCATGGAGACGCAGGTGGGACGCGGGTCGGCGGGAGCCGGCTCGGGCGCCGGTTGCGGGGCGGGCGCGGCCTGCTGCTGAGGTGTCCGCTCGGTGCGGGCGGAGAGCGCGACGTCGGGCGCGGCCCCGGTGATCACGCCGATCCCCGCCAACAGCGCGCCCACCACGAGCCCGGCGCTGAGGACCGAGACCGCACGCCGGCGCCGACGCGGCGGGCGCGGCCGCTCGGGGGCTTCGGGCGCCAGGTCTCCGGGAGGGAAGCTCTCGATCCGCATCGCACCCCAGTGTCCCTGCCGGGCCGGGCCGTCCCGCACACCCCCGGCCCGCGCGTCGGGTTGCGGCTCAGCCGAGCGGGGGGACCTGCTCCCCCACCGGCGGCGGCTCGGGCGGGGTGCCGTCGCCGAAGGGACGCCCGCCCAGCTCCTCGCGGTGGTGCGGGGTGAGCCAGCCGGAGAGGTCCGGGCCGGCCGGGACGATGCCCGTCGGGTTGATCTCCCTGTGGACCCCGTAGTAGTGCTGCTTGATCTGGGTGAAGTCGATCGTGTCGCCGAACCCCGGCGTCCGGAACAGGTCCCGCGCGTAGGCCCACAGCACCGGCATCTCGGTGAGCTTCTGCCGGTTGCACTTGAAGTGGCCGTGGTAGGCGGAGTCGAAGCGGACGAGCGTGACCCAGAGCCGCACGTCCGCCTCGGTGATCGTGTCGCCGACGAGGTAGCGCTGGTCCGCGAGCCGGTCCGAGAGCTCGTCGAGCCGGTCGAACAGCGCCGTGTACGCCCGCTCGTACGCCCGCTGCCCCTTGGCGAAGCCCGCCTTGTACACGCCGTTGTTGACGTCGTGGAAGATCTGCTCGGAGATCTCCTCGATCTCGTCGCGGTACTTCTCCGGGAACAGGTCCGGCGCGCCCGGGCGGTGGTGGGCCGACCACTGGGTGGCGAAGTCGAACTCCAGGGCCTTGTAGTCGTTGGTCACGACCTTCCCGCTGGCCACCTCGACGACCGCCGGCACCGTCACGCCCTTGTCGTAGCCCGGCACCGCCTTCTCGTAGGCCTCGCGCAGGTACTCGATCCCGAGCACCGGGTCCTTGTTCCCGGGGTCGAGATGGAACCGCCAGCTCCGGTCGTCGTGCAGCGGGCCGGCGATGCCCAGCGAGATGACCGGCTCCAGACCGTGCAGCCGCCGCGAGATGATCGCCCGGTTCGCCCACGGGCATGCCCGCGCCCCGACCAGGCGGTAGCGGTCCGGCTCGACGGGCCACGGCGACGATCCGTCCGAGGTGATCCGCTCCTGCACCCCGAGCGGCTCCCGCACGAACTCGTCCGTGCTCGACCGGGCGGCGCCTGCGATGTCGGCCATACCTGGAATCTAGGTCCTCCCGGCCCGTCCCGCCGTGTGGTCGAATCCGACCATGGTCACCGCGGCGGAGCTGTCGGATCTGGTGCGCCCCGGGATGCGGGTGGCCCTCGGCGACGGGTGCGGCACGCCGCTCTCCCTGCACGGCCCGTTGAGCCGCGCGGCCGAGGGCAAGGAGGTGCGGCTCGTCCTCGGCTGGATGCCCGGCCTGGCGCCCGACCTGGACCCCGCGGCCTTCGCCGACATCAGAGTGCTGATGGGCGGGCCCGGCGTGCGGCGCATGGTCGAGGCGGGGCAGGCGCACGTCGTCCCCTGCCGGCTGTCCGCCGTCCCCGCCCTGATGGCGGGCGCGCTGAAGCCCGACCTGCTCGTCGGGACGCTGGTCCGCGGACCCGACGGCCTGCACCTCGGCGCCGAGGCCTCCTACCTGCGCGGGATCGTCGACGCCGGGGTGCCGGTCGCCGCCGTCGTCTCCACGGCCGTCCCGCTCGCCGAGGTCGGCCCGCCGATTCCCGGGGAGCAGGTCACCGTGCTCGGCGAGACGGACGCGCCCCCGATCGAGATCCCCGACGCCGCCCCCACGCCGGCCGACGAGATCGTGGCGCGGCACGTCGCCGGGCTCGTCCCGGAGGGCGCGCGGGTGCAGGTCGGGCCCGGGCGGCTCGCGCAGGCGATGGTCGGGGCGCTCGAGGTGCCGGTGCGGATCGACTCGGGGCTGCTGCCCGACCCGGTCGTCGACCTCGACGCGAAGGGCCTGCTGCTCGACGAGCCCGTCGCCGCCTACCTCTGCGGCACGCGGCGGCTCTACGAGTGGGCCGACGGCCGGCGGATCCTGCACCCGGTCGAGGTCACCCACGACATCGGGCGGCTCTCCGCGGCCGGGGCACCGCCGTTGATCGGCCTGAACGCCGCCCTGGAGATCGACCTCGACGGCCAGGTCAACGTCGAGGGCGTCGGCCGGGCGAGCGCCGGAATGATCGGTGGGCACCCCGACTTCTGCGCCGCGGGCGTGCGCGGGTCCGGGCTGTCCGTCATCGCGATGCCCTCGACGGTGAAGGAGCGGCCGACCCTCGTCGAGCGGCTCTCCCGCCCGGTCACCACGGCCTCGCACGACGTCGAGGTGGTGGTCACCGACCGGGGCGTCGCCGACCTGCGCGGGCTGGACCGGGCGGAACGGCGGGCCGCCCTGCTGGAGCTGTGGGACGGGGAGGTGCGGTCGTGACGAGCCGGGTGATCGCCGTGGCGGTCGACGCCCGGGATGCCACCGGCCTCGCCCAGTTCTGGGCCGATGCGCTCGGCCGCGACGAGCCGTTCACCTGGGACGACGCCGCCGGGACCAGCTACGTCGAGCTGCCCGGCGAGCCGCCGCTGCTGTTCCAGCCGGTGCCCGAGGAGAAGTCCGGCAAGAATCGGCTGCACCTCGACCTCGCCCCGCCCGAGGGCACCGGGCAGCGCGAGGAGATCGCGCGGCTGGTGGAGCTGGGCGCGCGGGTCCTCGACGAGGCGGAGGGTCAAGCCTGGGTCGTGCTCGCCGACCCCGAGGGCAACGAGTTCTGCGTCCTCCCCCCGCGCTGATGACCTCTCGAATCGGCGCAGCTCACCCGGGGTCGTGAGTGGCAACTGCCGCTCTAGCAGCAGCTGCCGCTCACAGGAAGTCGCGCAGGGCGGAGAGAGTGGCGGGCAGGTTCTCCTCCACCAGGAAGTGCCCGGCGTCGGGGATCGGCCGCCCGGTGACGAGGGCGGGGTCGGCGGCGTGGCGGCGCCAGACCTCGGTCGGGGGTTCGGGGTTGCGGCCCACCACCCCCTTCTCGCCCCACAGGACGAGGGTCGGCGCGCGGAGCCTCGCGCCCTCGGCGTCGTGCTCCAGGTCGATCGTGGCACCGGCCCGGTAGTCCTCGAGCATCGCGTGCCGCGCCTCGGGATCGGCGAAGGCCTTCTCGTACGCGGCGAGGGACTCGGCGTCGTGGGCCGCGAGCCCGCTCCCCCAGCTGCCGAGCAGGCGGTGCAGGTAGTAGAGCGGGTCGCCGGCGATCAGCCGCTCGGGCAGGTCGGCGGGCTGGATGAAGAAGAACCAGTGGTAGTAGGCCTGTGCGAGCGCACGGTCGACGTGCTCGTAGACGTAGCTCGTCGGCAGGATGTCCAGCATCGCGAGCTTCTCCACGCGGTCGGCGTGGTCGAGGGCGAGCCGGTGGGTCACGCGGGCGCCCCGGTCGTGCCCGACCACGGCGAACCGCTCGAACCCCAGCTCGGCCATCACCCCGGCCTGGTCGGCCGCCATGGCGCGGAACGAGTAGCCGTAGTGGTCCTCACCGGAGGGCGGACGGTCGGACTCCCCGTACCCGCGCAGGTCGGTCGCGACGACCGTGTGCCGCTCGGCCAGCTCGCGCATCACCGGCCGCCACATCACGTGACTCTGCGGGAAGCCGTGGAGCAGGAGCACCGGCGGGCCCTCGCCGCCGCGCGTCCCGTGGATCCTGACCCCGTCGACCGTGACGTCGAAGGACGTGAACCCCGTCGTGTCCGCCATGGTCCGGACCGTAGCCCGGGTCGTCGCCGTCGGCAGGCGGTTCGGCGTCCCCGGACCGGGTCTCGAACACCCACGCCTTGAGCACCGCGAACCGGATCAGCCCGCCCAGTACGCTGGCCATCGTGACCGCCGCCGTCTCCTCCAGCGGGGTGGCGCCGGGGACGATCTCGTGCAGGACCAGCAGGACGGCGGTGCTGTAGCCGGCGTAGAAGGCGACGGTCCCCGCGTCCTGGATGTAGACCCGCCAGCGGTGCGCCGAGGCCCCTTGGAAGGTGAAGCGCCGGTTGATCTCGGTGCTCACCGCCGTGCTGAGCAGCAGCGCGACGAGGTTGGCCGGCACGGCGTCGAGGACCAGCCGCATGAGCAGGTAGAGCAGGGCGTTGACGGCGGTGCCGAGCCCGCCGACCACGCCGTACCGGACCAGCTGCGCCAGCAACGGGAAGCGCGCCCGGAACGCGACGGCCCCCCGGCCCAGCCCCGCCACGGCACCGGCGGTGAGCTCGGCGAGTGCGTGCCCCGGGTGCGTCACCCCGACCGCCCTGCTCGCCGTCACCCGTCCACCTCTTCCGCCCGATCCCGTGATCGGTACCTTTGTCGCATCCCCGCCTGGGTCTACGCCCTTCCCCAGCTGTGCAAACGCTGTGAGGGACGATCTTTCATCCCTCCGGGGGAGATCCGTGACGGAGTCGTGATCACCGCTACCCGTCACCGGTCCGAGGTACGCGCGTTGACCGTGTGAGGTCGATCGCCACCCGTCCGGGTGGCGGGCCGGGACATCGACAGGGGGGCGGCCGGACATGCGTCGGACGGCATTGGCACTCGCGGTCATCGCGCTCGTCGCGACGGGTGGCATCGCGGCCGCCACGGCGGCCTCCGCGGCCCCGACGAGTGATCCGGCCGTCGCACACGGCTACTACCTGGCGCAGAACGGGACCGCGTGGGACGGCTCGTGGTCGCCCCAGTCGGACACGCTCGTCGACCCGAAGGTCGGGCACTGCTACGACCTGACGTCGCTGGCCACCGGACCCGGCGCGGACTGGACGGAGTCGGTGAACCGCACCGACAAGGTCGCCCTGCTGTCCACGAACACCTGCGCGCAGCAGGCGGAGGACGCCCGGGACACGAGCGGGGAGGCCGCAGCGGCCGCGCATCAGGCGGCGCGCTGGACCTCCCCGGACTCGGTGTCGCCGGGCTCCGGCGACTACACGTTCCGCTCGGTGAGCTTCGCGAACGTGCCCTAGACCTGCAGGAACACCGTCTCGCGGTCGCCCTGCAGGTGGATGTCGAAGCGGTACTCCGCCTCGCCGACCTCCTCGGCGACCAGGGTGTCCCGCCGCTCGGCCGGCACGGCGGCGAGGACCGGGTCGGTGTCGTTGCCGGGCTGCCCGGCGAAGTAGATCCGGGTGACGACGCGGTCGAGCAGGCCGCGCGCGAACACCGACACGTCGAGGTGCGGCGCCTCCTGGGCATCGGTGTCCAGCGCCGGCAGTGCGCCGGGCAGCACGGTCCGGACGCTCCAGCGACCCGTCTCGTCCGTGCAGCTGCGCCCGAAGCCGACGAAGCCCGGCACCGAGGGCTCGACGGCCCCGCGCGGGTCGTCGGGGTGCGCGAAGCGGCCGTCGGGGTCCGCCTGCCAGGTCTCGATCAGCCCGTCGGTGATCGGCACGCCGGCGCCGTCGTAGACGATCCCGGAGATCACGATCTCGCCCGGCGTACCGGGCGGGACGACGTCGGCGCCCTTCGGCCAGTCCAGCCCGAGCCGCAGGTACGGCCCGACGGTCTGGGACGGCGTCAGCGGCAGCTGCTCACTCATGGGGCTCCTCGAACGGGGTCTGCTCGCGGCCGCGCAGCACGATGTCCCAGCGGTAGGACAGCGCCCACTCGGGCTGGGTGGTGTCCATGTCGAAGGTCGAGATCATCCGCTCCCGGGCACCCTCGGGCGCCGATCGGAAGATCGGGTCGAACGCGAACAGCGGGTCCTCGGGGAAGTACATCTGCGTCACGAGCCGCTGGGTGAACGCCCGCCCGAACAGCGAGAAGTGGATGTGCGCCGGCCGCCAGGCGTTGTGGTGGTTGCCCCACGGGTACGCGCCGGGCTTGATCGTGGTGAACGAGTACTCGCCGAGCGAGTTCGTGACCACGCGGCCGCCGCCGGAGAAGTTGGGGTCCAGCGGGGCGGGCCAGGTGTCGCGCTTGTGCGCGTAGCGGCCCGCGGCGTTGGCCTGCCAGACCTCCACCAGCGTGTCCGGCACCGGGCGGCCGTCGGAGTCGAGCACCCGGCCGGACACGGTGATCCGCTGGCCGAGGGGCTCGCCCTCGTGCTGGCGGGTCAGGTCGTGGTCGTTCGGCCCGATCTCGCCGACGAGCAGGGGCCCGGTGACCTCGGTCAGCCGCTGCGGAACGATGACCGGCCGCTGCGTCGGGGCCCGCAGCCCGGTGCTCTTGTAGCCCGCGTAGTCGAGCGGGGGGTGGGTGTCCCTCGGCTGCTGGTAGGGCCGGGGATGGGCCAGGGTCATCGATCGCTCCTCTCCGAGCGTCTCGCTGCACGGTGCCTGTCGGCGCGTCGCCCAGCACTGTGCGGCACGGAGCCGCCACGACTCGACCGGCCTTCCGTTGTGCGGAAGAATGCCCGCTCGTGGCAGGCAGGTCGACGGTGACGGCGCGGGTCCTCGACGTCCTCGGGGCCTTCACCGCCGCCACCCCGGAGCTGTCCCTCACCGAGATCAGCAGGCGGACCGGGCTCCCCCTCACCACGACCCACCGCCTCGTCGGCGAGCTCGCCGCGTGGGGCGCGCTCGAACGCGGCGAGGGTGGGCTCTACCGGGTGGGGCTGCGGCTGTGGGAGGTCGGCGCGCTCGCCCCGCGCGGGCTCGGGCTGCGCGAGCGGGCGATGCCGTACCTCGAGGACCTGCACGAGGTCACCCGGGAGAACGTCCAGCTCGCGGTGCTCGACGGCGCCGAGGTCGTCTACGTCGAGCGGCTCGCGGCCCGGGACGCGGTGAGCATCCGCTCCCGCGCCGGTTCCCGGCTGCCGGCGACGGCCACGGGCGTCGGGCTGGCACTGCTGGCGCACGCCGACCCCGAGCACGTCGAGAAGGTGCTGGCGGCGCCGTTCCGCCGCTTCACCGAGCGGACGCTGACCGAACCGGACCGGGTGCGGCACCTGCTGGGCGAGGTCCGCCGGACCGGCGTGGCGATCAGCGAGCAGCAGATCGAGATGGTCTCCCAGTCGGTCGGGGCGCCGATCCGGGCGGGCCAGGGCCGCGTCGTCGCCGCGCTGTCCATCGTGGTCCCGATCGAGGCGAACCCGCACGCCTACGTGCCCGCGGTGCTCGCCGCCGCGCGGGGCATCTCGCGGGCCCTCGGCGCGTCCGCGCTCGCCACCGGGAGCACGAGCGGCGCGTTCGCCCAGTAGGTGTGAGCGAGAGCGCCGCTCGCCGGGCGCGGGGGTTGTGGCGCGATGGGTGAAGGCGCAACGATCGCCGGCATGGACGTGGTGGAGTACCGGCCGACGCGTGACCAGTACGTCTGGACCTTCGGCGGGGTGGCGCCATCGCACCGGATCACGCCGGGCACGCTGCTGCGGCTCTGGACCGAGGACGCCTTCTCCGGGCGGCTGACCTCCACGAGCGACCGCCCCAGCGCCGTGCTGAACATGGCCGAGGTCAATCCGCAGACCGGCCCGTTCCACGTCGAGGGCGCGGAGCCGGGCGACACGCTCGCGCTGCACTTCGTCGACATGACGCCGGCGCGGGACTGGGGCGCGTCGTCGACGATCCCCTTCTTCGGCGCGCTCTCGACCACGGAGCGCACCGCGCTGCTGCACGACCCGCTGCCCGAGCGGACCTGGATCTACGAGCTCGACCGGGCGCGGGGCGTCGTCCGGTTCGCGGCGCAGAGCGTGGACCTGGAGCTCGAGCTGCCGTGCAACCCGATGCTGGGCACGGTCGGCGTGGCCCCGGCCGGGCGCGAGGTGCGCTCGAGCCTGGTGCCGGACCTGTTCGGCGGCAACATGGACACGCCCGAGATGAAGCCGGGCGTGACCTGCTACCTGGGCGTCAACGTCGAGGGCGCGCTCTTCTCGGTCGGCGACGGGCACTACCGCCAGGGCGAGGGCGAGAGCTGCGGCACCGCCGTCGAGGGCGCCATGGACGTCACGCTGATCGTCGAGCTGATCAAGAACACGCCGACGGTCTGGCCGCGGATCGAGTCGGACACGCACTACACCGTCGTCGGCTCGGCCCGGCCCCTGGAGGACGCCTGGCGGGCCAGCCAGATCGGCATGATCGCCTGGCTCGGCGAGCTGTACGGGCTGGACCGGCTCGACGCCTACCAGCTGCTCACCCAGATCTCGGAGTCGCCGCTCGCCAACGTGGTCGACACCAACTACAGCGCGGTCACCAAGATCGCGAAGAACCTCCTGCCCGCCGGGTCGGCGTACGGGGGCATGCACGCCCACCTGCGCGACACCGCCCGCACGATCTAGAGGAGAGACGCGTGGACCTGCAGCTCCGCGGCCGGAAGGCCCTGGTCACCGGCGGGACGAAGGGCATCGGCGGCGCCGTCGTCGACCTGCTGGTCGAGGAGGGCGCCACGGTCGCCTTCTGCGCCCGCAACGCCGAGGAGGTGGCGGCCAGGGCGAAGGCGACCGGGGCGAGCGGCCGGGCCCTGGACGTCGCCGACGCGGAGGCCCTCACCGCCTGGGTGCGGGACGAGGGCGAGGCCGGCGGGATCGACATCGTGATCGCCAACGTCAGCGCCCTGGCCATCGGGCCCGGCGAGGAGAACTGGAAGAACTCCTTCGAGGTCGACCTCATGCACACTGTGCGGATGGTCGAGGCGGCGATGCCGTACCTCGAGAAGAGCGACGTGCCGGCGATCGTCGCGGTGTCGAGCGTGTCCGGGCGCGAGGCGGACTTCGCCGGCGGCTCCTACGGCGTGATGAAGGCCGCGATCGTGCACTACATGTCCGGGCTCGCGTTCGACCTCGCCGCCAAGGGCATCCGGGCCAACACCGTCTCGCCCGGCAACGTCTACTTCGACGGCGGCGTCTGGCAGAGCATCGAGGCCGGCCAGCCGGAGTTCTTCGCCGAGGCCATGGCGCTGAACCCCACCGGTCGGATGGGCACGCCCGAGGAGACGGCCTACGCCGTCGTCATGCTCGCGAGCCCGCGCGCGAGCCGGATCAGCGGGACCAACCTGGTGGCCGACGGCGCGCTCACACGCGGCGTGCAACTGTAGGGCCGTGCGCGACTTCCGCATCGACGTTCCCGAGGCCGACCTCGACGACCTCCGCGACCGGCTCCGCCGCACCCGCTGGCCGGAGCCGGCGACGGTCGACGGCTGGACGCAGGGCGTGCCGCTCGACTACGCGAAGGAGCTCGTCGCGTACTGGGCGGACGAGTACGACTGGCGGCGCTGCGAGGCCGAGCTGAACTCGTACCCGCAGTTCACGACGGGTCTCGACGGCGGCGGCGACGACACGGTCGAGGTGCACTTCCTGCACGTCCGGTCCCCGCACGAGGACGCCCTGCCGCTGATCCTCACGCACGGGTGGCCGGGCTCGGTGATCGAGTACGTCGGACTGGTCGACGCGCTCACCAAGCCGGAGGACCCGGCCGACGCCTTCCACGTCGTCATCCCCTCGTTGCCCGGGTTCGGGTTCAGCGGCAAGCCCTCGGTGTCCGGGTGGGGCGTCGAGCGGATCGCGACCGCGTGGGCGCAGCTGATGGACCGCCTCGGCTACGACCGCTACGGCGCGCAGGGCGGCGACTGGGGCTCGATGATCACGGCCGCGCTGGGTACCGGGATGCCCGAGGCCCTCGCCGGCATCCACCTCACGATGCCGCTGGCCGAGGCCCCGCCCCAGGAGGAGCGCCGCACCCTCTCCCGCGAGGAGAAGGAGGCGCTGATGTTCGCCAAGCGCTTCAAGGTCACCGGCACGGGCTACTCGGCCGAGCAGTCCACCCGGCCGCAGACGCTGGGCTACGGGCTCACCGACTCCCCCGTCGGGCAGGCGTGCTGGATCGTCGAGAAGTTCTGGGACTGGACGGACTGCGCCGGGCACCCCGAGAACACGATCCCGCGGGACCGGCTGCTGGACAACGTGATGATCTACTGGCTCACCGCGAGCGCCGCCTCCAGCGCCCGGCTGTACTGGGAGAGCTTCCGCAAGCCGCGCATGGACACCGTCGAGGTGCCGACCGGCGCCACGGTGTTCCCGCACGAGATGAGCCGGCTGCCGCGCCACTGGCTCGAGCGCCGGTTCACCGACCTGCGGCACTTCTCGCACCCGGTGGCGGGCGGGCACTTCGCGTCGCTGGAGCAGCCGGAGACCTTCGTCGACGAGGTGCGGACCTTCTTCCGGATGGTGCGCTGACCGATCGTGGTCGGCCGCTGCCTCGTGACGCACGTTCGAGTGACAAACGGTTGCCTGTGTTGACGCATCGAGACGGATGTCACCGTCGATCCCGTACTCGTACCCCCGTCGAGTGACCCTCGTTGGAGTGATCGTCTGCGGATGATCACTCCATCCCGGACACATCCCCGGAACCACGAGGTCACGGTCCGCCCAGTGGGTCCACTGTGGTCGGACGCGCGGCGTGCCACGAAGGAGACCCGCTGACCCGCACCACGAGCACCGCCCTCCGCCGCTGCCCGGCCCGCCTCCAGGGGAACCCGGCGGTCAACGTCGGGGGCGTCGGCAACAGCGGCGACGTGCGCCAGGTCGCGGTGAGCGAGAACGCGGCGAACTCGGGCGTCGCGCAGCACGGGTCGGGGCGCGGCGGCGGTCAGTACGCGGTGCAGGGCGGCGGCCTGCTCGGCCTCGACCTGCAGCTCGCGCCGGCGGTCACCATCGGCGGCATCCTGAACTCCGGCGATGTCCGTCAGACCGCCGTCACCGAGAACTCGACGAACTCCGGCGTCGCGCAGCACCGCTGAGCGGACCCAGAACCTGGGCCGACGGGCCCTGCCACCGCGGCCGGCGTGGGGACGCCGCCGCGGGGTCGCGGACACCGGGGAGCGGGTCCGCGACCACTCCCGGCGGGCGTGGAACGGTGCCCCGTTCCACGCCCGGCCGGAGCGCCCGCAGCCGAGCTGCAAGGTCCACCTCCTCGCGCGCTCCGTCAGGCGCGCCACACTCGGCCGAGCGCCGCCCCGCTTCGGACGCGACGGTCCCCCTGAGCGTTCCCCCACCCGCCCGAGCCGCCGATCACGACGCGTCGAGCGGCGGCTCCGGACCGACTACTCGAACGCCAGCACCGAGGCCGTGAAGCTGTGGAGGTGGTTCCGCCCGCCCACCGGCCCGATCTCGCCGGCGGCGAAGAACCCGGCCACCGGGATCTCGCCGAGCTCGGCCCGGACGATCCGGGGGTCGTGGTCGGCGTCGGGGAACATGCCCGCGCCGCGGCCGTTGCACGAGAACAGCAGCGCACCGCGAACCTGGGGGAGGTCGTCGAGCAGGTGGGCGAGGTCCTCGCCCGCGCCGGCGGCGTCGCGCACCTGGAACCGCACGGTCCGCCCGACCTCGACCACGTCGCCGACCGCCACCGCGCCCGCCTCCGGCTCGATGCCCATCACGCCGCGGATGAGGAAGTCGCCGCGGCCGTGCTCGTCGGCGTACTCGTCCATCGCGACGCCCAGGTGCAGGGCCTGCGCCGCCTGGCGCTGCTCCTCCGGCGGCAGCGCCTGGACGATCGCGCCGAGCTTCGCGTAGGCCTGCTCGCCGGCCAGCTCCAGCAGCAGGTTCGCCTTCGCCGCGGTCACGATCATCGGCGGCCCGATCGGGCGGCAGCCCTGGCTCACCACGGTCCGGACCCCGGCGCCGCGGCCGATCAGCACGCCGGCCGCGCCGCCGTCGAGCACCTCGCCGTCGAGCACGAGGCGGTTGCCGCCGGGGGCCGCGCCGACGCTCGCCAGTCCGCCCATCAGCGGCAGGCCCGGGAGCAGCTCGGCGGACCGCTCGAGGTAGCCGCCGACCGGGAACGAGAACGGGTCGACGAGCAGGATCGCCGCCTCCGCGGCGGCCGCGGCCGCCGCCGGTGGCGTGCCCGTGACCTCGATGCCGCCGGAACCGCGCCGCGCGCCGAGCCGGAACGTGTCGAGCGGTACGCCGGGCAGGGCCGCGGCGAACACCGAGACCGACGGTTCCTGCTCGACACCACGGCCGTCGGCGATCACGCCGTGTGCGGTCGTGCCGATGGCGGCACGCGCGCCCGCGATCTCCATGGCGCGCACGGCGGCCGCCGCGGCCGCGTCGGGATCGCCTCCGCGGCCCGTGGCCACGAAGACCACCAGCAGATCGGGTGCGCGCCCCTCGAAACCGGCCAGCGCCTCTGCGGTCGCGACCTCCGCGGCTCCGCGGAGATCGGGACCGACGGCCAGGCCGTCGCCGAAGATCCTGCCGTCGTCCATGTCGTCCCCCTCCCCCGCCACCGCGGGGAGCGCCGGTGGCGACTGAAGAATCGTCGCAGGTCCGGGGCGGCACGACCAGCCGATCCGGCGCGGAAGTGCCACGACGAGAGGGCCGCCGGACGTGCCGGGCGGCCCTCTCGTGGCGCACGGATGTCGAGCTGCCAGAACGATCACCTACGCCGGGGTCCGCACCGGGCGGACGCGGATCACCTTATCGCAGAAGACTTCGACCTGCGAACAACTTGCAACAAGGGATAGCGTCGGGCCCGACGGACCCCGACACGGAACGGAGTACCCCTCGTGGCCGAGTACACGCTGCCCGAGCTGCCGTACGACTACGGCGCGCTCGCCCCGCACATCGCGCCGGAGATCATGGAGCTGCACCACTCCAAGCACCACAACACGTACGTCACCGCGCTCAACGGCGTCCTCGACAAGCTCGCGGAGGCGCGTGCAGCCGGGAACTTCGACGCGATCGTCGGGCTGGAGAAGACGCTCGCGTTCAACCTCGGCGGCCACGTGAACCACTCGGCGTTCTGGCAGAACCTCTCCCCCGAGGGCGGCGACAAGCCGGACGGCGAGCTCGCCGCGGCGCTCGACGAGGACTTCGGCTCGTTCGACGCCTTCCAGGCCCACTTCACGGCCGCGGCCACCACGATCCAGGGCTCCGGCTGGGCGATCCTCGGCTGGGACCAGCTCGGGAAGCGGCTGCTGGTGCACCAGCTCTACGACCAGCAGTCCCAGCTCCCGGCCGGCCAGGTCCCGATCGTGCTGCTGGACATGTGGGAGCACGCCTTCTACCTGCAGTACAAGAACGTCAAGCCGGACTACGTCACGGCGTGGTGGAACGTCGTGAACTGGGCGGACGCGCAGCAGCGCTTCGCCGCCGCCCGCGCGAGCTGAGCCGACGGGCCGGGCCCGCACTCCAGCGTGCCCGGCCCCTAACGGTGCCAGAACTCCCGACTCGCGGTGCCAGAACTCCCGACTCGCGGAAATACTTTCCCCATCCGTGAGTCGGGCTCTCGCCCCCGCGGGTCGGGCGAGGTCAGTGCGGGAGGCCGCCGGCGGCGCGGAGCAGCAGGTGCATCGCGAGGTCGGTGGAGCGCTCCCTGATGTCCCCCCGCGATCCGGGCAGGACCGGGTCGCGGGCGAGGACCTGCCCGTCGGCCGTGGTGACGCAGAAGCAGACGTACCCGACGGGCTTGGCCTCGGTCCCGCCACCTGGACCGGCCACCCCCGTGATCCCGACCCCGATCGAGGCGCCGAACTTCTCCCGCGCCCCGTCTGCCAGCGCGCGGGCGACCTCTGGCGACACCGCCCCGTGCTCGGCGATCATCTCGGCGGGCACGCCCAGCAGGGCGGTCTTGGCCTCGTTCGAGTAGGCGACCACCCCGCCGTTGACGTAGTCCGACGAGCCGGCGCGGTCGATCAGCCGCGACGCCAGCATCCCGCCGGTGCACGACTCCCCCGTCGCGACGGTGAGCCCGTGCTCGAGCAGCGCCTCAGCGAGCAGCTCGTCCGTGGTCGCGCCGACCGCGCTGACCAGCTGCTTCCGGTGCCGCGCGATCAGCTCGTCGGCCAGCTCGGTCGCGACCGTCTCGGCGCCGGGCAACGGGTGCAGGTCGACCTCGAGCTCCGAGCGGCGCAGACAGGTGGTGACCTCGACGTCGGACAGGTCCCGGGCGCGCTCGATGTCGCGGAGCGTCTCGGCGATCTCGGACTCGGGCAGGTTGAAGAAGCGCAACGACCGCGCCTCGGCCCGCGGCACGGTGGCGAGCAGCTCCGCGAAGGGCGCCGCCGCCAGCACCGCGGGCCACATCCCCTGCAGCTCCCTCGGCGGCCCGGGCAGGACCACGACGAGCGGCCCGTCCGGGCGCCGGACGACGAGCCCGGGCGCGGTCCCGACCGGCTCCAGCGCGACGGCCCCGCGCGGCACCATCGCCTGCTTGCGGGTGGCCTCGTCGAGGGCGGGCCCGGCGAACCCGGTGCGCCGCGCCCACCGCGCCACCCGGCGTCCGATCGTCTCCTGCATCGCGGTGTCGAGCTCCAGCTCCGCACCCACGAACGCCGCGACGATCTCGACCGTGATGTCGTCCGCCGTCGGGCCGAGTCCCCCGCTCGTCACCAGCAGGTCGACGCCGCCCTCGGTCACCTGCCGTAGGGCGGCCGCCAGGTCCTCCGGCCGGTCCCCGACGAGCACGACCTGCGCGACCTCGAACCCGAGCTCGCCGAGCTCGCGGGCGACCCACGGCCCGTTGGCGTCCCGGACGGCCCCGGTGAGCAGCTCGCTCCCGGTCACGACGATGCCGGCGCGCGGCCGGCCGACCCTTGATCCCTCACCCACGCAAGGACCCTACCCCGCCTCGGGCGTGTCCTCCGGAGATCGACACGGAGCGTCACCAATCCTGGCCGAACCACCCCTTCAGGCACCCTCAAGGACGTCACTGAGCTGGGGATGTGCTCGTTCTCAGGGTGGTCACAGCGTGCGTGCGGAGACTGGTGTTCGTCCCACCCGGGACACCCGAACTCCGGGGGCCGGGCGGGAACGGAAGGAACGCGAGATGACGGACGAGCACGGACCCACCTGGGTCGGCGAGACCGACGTCGACGACGTCGCGGGCCTGCACGTCGAGTCCCGCTACACCGCCGCCCGGCTGCTGGTCACCGCGCACGGCGACGCCGTGGGGCAGGTGACCGTGCCGCTGCGCGCGGGCGTGGCCGACGCCGTGACCGTGGCCGACGCGGTCCGCGCGCAGCTCGGGGCCCTGCCGGAGCCGCGGCGGGTGCCGAGCTCCGTCGAGCCGGTCACCGTCGTGATCGCCACCCGCGGACGCGCCGAGAGCCTGGGCCGCGCGGTGCGCGCGGTGCTGGCCGGCGACCACCCCGCCGTCACGGTGCTCGTGGTCGACAACGACCCGGCCGACGACGCGACCGAGCGGGTCGTGGCCGGCATCGGCGATCCGCGCGTGCGCTATTTGCGCGAGCCGCGCCGTGGCACGTCCGCCGGCCGGAACCGCGGGCTGGCCGAGGCGGAGACCAGGCTCGTCGCCTTCACCGACGACGACACCGAGGTCGACACCGCCTGGGCCCGCCGGCTGGCCGGTGCGTTCGCCGCTGACCCCGAGGTCGTCTGCGTGAGCGGGCCGGTGCTCGCCGCCCGCCTCGACACCGAGCAGGAGCTCCTCGCCGACGCGACGCTGGGCTGGGCCAAGGGCTTCCGCCCGCGGACCTACTCGCTCGCCGCGCCGCCGGAGGACTCGGCGATCTTCCCGTTCGCCCCCGGTCTGCTGGGCATCGGCGCGAACCTGGCTGTGCGGGCGGACGTCGCGCGCGAGGTCGGCGGGTTCGACGAGGCCTTCGGGCCGGGCTCGCCCACCCGCAGCGGCGAGGACTGCGAGTTCCTGGTGCGGCTGGTGCTCGCCGGGCACGTCCTGGCCTACGAACCGGCCGCCTGGGTGCGCCACCACCACCGCAGCGACCTCGCCGGGCTGCAGGAGCAGGTCGAGGGCTACGCCGTCGGCCTGGCCGGCTTCCTCACGAAGGTCGCACTCTCGCCGCGCGGCCGGGCCGCCGCGCTGCGCCGCATCCCGGCGGCCGTGCGCCGGCTGGGCGCGATCGCCGACCGCGACGCCGGGGTGACGGGCTGCTCCGAGACCGCCGCCCCGGGCTCCGGCCGGCGGCACCGGGCGCTGCTCTCCGGGCCCTGGCTCTACCTGCGCTCGCGGCGCCGCGCGATGCGGACCGGCGCCCCGGACATCTGGTCCCCGCCGTGCCGGACCACTTCGGACATGCACCCTCCCGTGCACCC
>NZ_JBEZDN010000056.1:40166-48095 GCF_040648315.1 Pseudonocardia sp. NPDC049154 | reverse complement strand
GGTGGGCGGGGTCGCGCGACGGGTCGCGGTCGCGGGACGGGGGCGGGCGGGCGCGGCGGCCGGCGCGGGGCTGACCGTCAGCGGCTCGGCCTCGGGCTCCGCAGTGGGCTCCGTGGGCGCGGGCGGGGCGACGACGGCGAAGGCCTCGGTCGCGGGCTCGGTGTCGAGCGCGGTGTCGAGCGCGGTGCCGGGCCCGGTGTCGGGCACGGGGGGCGCGACGACGGCGACCGCGCCCGAGTCGAGCCGCCCCGTCTCCTCCGCCGCGGCGAACCCGCCGGTGTCGGGCCGCCCGGTGTCGAGCTGCCCGGTGTCGTCGAAGGCGGCGAAGCGCCCGGAGTCCACGCGCCGGGTCTCGTCCAGCGCGGAAAACCGGCCGGTGTCCACGCGCCCGGTGTCGTCGAGGGCGGTGAAGGCGCCGGAGTCGAGCCGGCCCGTGTCCTGCAACGAGGCGAACCCGCCGGTGTCGATGCGGCCGGTCGCGACCGGGTCGCCCGCCGGCTCCACCCGCGGCATCCCGCCCGTGGGCGCCTCGTCGAACCAGCTGCCGCCCGCCGGGACGGTGTCCAGCGCGCCGGGACCGACGGGGGGCTCGACCGCGGATGCCACGGGTGCCACGGGGACCACGGGGAACGGGGCCGTGAAGGACTCCGCCTCGAAGTCCTCGGAACGGTCGAGCCAGGCGCCGCCCGCCTGCCCGCCCCGCGTCCGCTCGGGCCCCGTCTCGTCCGGCCCCGCCTGCTCGGAACCCGCCTCCTCGGCCTCGGTCCACCACGAGCCCGGCACGTACTCCGCGACCGGGTCGCCGGAGTCGGCGTACCCGCGCAGGTCCTCGACCGGGTCCCGGCCCTCGTCGCCGCCCTCGTCGTACTCCAGCCAGGGGCCCGGGCGCAGGACCGGCGCGTCGGTCGCGACCGGGCGGTCGGCGCGCTCCAGCGACTCGAGTCCCAGGCGGACCCGGACCGCGCGCCGGCGCGCGCGCGCAGATACGTCGACCACTGGCTTCCAGACGCTCGTCGGACCGGGCAGGGGTGGCGAGCGACGGTGACCGGGGCGGGCGGCATCGGGGAACGCCCGGTCACTCGTCGCCGCACCGGTGCTGGGGAGCGGACCCCTCCCGGCTGGGCGATCACGGAACCGTAACGGGCCGTGCTCGCCCGCCTCGACCCCGACGCGCGCGGCAGCGCCGAACGGTGCGTCCGCTACGCCGAGCGCGGTGCCCGACCGTCGGGCGACGTCACAGTCGCGACGGGCGGCAGGTCTGCGAGTCCGAAGACCCGCTCGGCGTTGCGGCCGGCGCTCGCGGCGAGCGCATCCGCCTGCACGCCACGGACTTCGGCGAGGCCACGCACCGTCCACGGCAGACAGTAGGGCTCGTTGGCGCGGCCGCGGTGCGGGTGCGGGGTGAGGAACGGGGCGTCCGTCTCGACGAGGACGTGGTCGTCGTCGGGGATCGTGGCGGCCTCGCGGAGGGCCGCCGCGTTGCGGAAGGTCACCGGCCCGGCGAACGACAGAACGTAACCGGCGTCGGCGCACTCGCGGGCCATGGCGGCGTCGCCGGAGAAGCAGTGGAAGACCACGGTCTCCGGCGCGCCCTCCTCGCGAAGGATGCGCAGCACGTCGGCGTGTGCATCCCGGTCGTGGATCATCAGCGGCTTGCCGAGCCGCTTGGCGAGGTCGATGTGCCGGCGGAAGGAGGCCTGCTGGGCCTTGGGCGGCGAGTAGTCCCAGTAGTAGTCCAGGCCCGTCTCGCCGACGGCCACCACGCGCGGATCGGCGGCCAGCCGCTCGATCTCGCCGAACTCCTCGTCCGTGACGGCGGCGGTGCGCGTCGGGTGCAGCGCGACGGCCGCCACGACCCGCTCGTCCCAGTGCGCGGCCTGGACGGCCCATCGGGCGGCGGCGAGGTCGTCGGCCACCGTGATCGCGCGGGTGACGCCGACGGCGGCGGCGCGGTCCATCGCGGCGGCGACGTCCTCGGCCGTCTCGCAGCCGCAGGCGTCGAGGTGGGTGTGGGCGTCGACGGTCGGCGCGCCCAGCGGCTCGGGGGGTTCCGGCCGCTCGCGACGTCCGTGGGTCAAGACGGGCACCTCCGGTGCACGTGCGTGGAAAGTGGTGCCGGAGCACCACTTCCCACTCACAGGCGCGTCAGCGCTGGATCGGGGCCCACTCCGGGCCGGTCTCCCCCAGCTCGGGGGCGAGCTTGGCGAACACCGGGGTCGGCTTGGCCAGCGGGCGGCCGACCTCGATCGGGCGGGACTCCCACGTCGCCTGCTGCTCGGTGTACTCACCGGTGAGGACGGAGTAGGCCGGCCCGTCGCCGAGGTCCTCGACCTGCCGGATCTCCGGCTGCGCCGCCCACACGCCCTCGCCGCCCAGCGCCTCGTGCACCTTCTGCGCGGCGTGCGGCAGGAACGGGGTGAGCAGCGTGTTCGCGTCGGACACCACCTGCAGCGCGGTGTGCAGGATCGTGTCCCGGCGGTCCGGGTCGTCCTTGCGCTTCCACGGCTCCTGGTCGGAGATGTACTTGTTCGCCGCGCCGACGACCCGCATTGCCTCGGTGACCGCCTGCTTGAAGCGGTTGCGCCGCAGCAGGTCCCCGACGGTGTCGAACCCGGCCCGGGAGGTGGCGAGCAACGCCGCGTCGGCCTCGGTCGGCGCCGTGGGCTTCGGGATCGCGCCCACGTTCTTGTGCGCCATGGAGACCGAGCGGTTGACGAGGTTGCCCCACTCGTTGGCCAGCTCGAAGTTGATCCGGCGGACGAACTCCTCCCAGGTGAAGTCCGTGTCCTGGTTCTCCGGCCCGGCGACGGCGATGAAGTACCGCAGCGCGTCCGGCCCGAACTCGCGCAGGAAGTCCCCGACGTAGATCACGGTGCCGCGCGAGGTCGAGAACTTCGACCCGCTCATCGTGAGGTACTCCGACGACACGATCTCGCTGGGCAGGTTCAGCGTGCCGAACGCGCCGGGCTCGCCGCCGCGGTCGCCCTGGCCGTTCTGCCCGAGGAGGATCGCCGGCCACATCACCGAGTGGAAGGTGATGTTGTCCTTGCCCATGAAGTAGTAGCCCTGGGCGGCCGGGTCGGTCCACCACTGCTTCCACGCGTCCGGGTCGGAGCCGCGCCGGGCCCACTCCACGGACGCCGAGAGGTAGCCGATCACGGCGTCGAACCAGACGTAGATGCGCTTGAGCGGGTTGTCGCTCCAGCCGTCGAGCGGCACCGGGACGCCCCAGTCGAGGTCGCGGGTGATGGCCCTCGGCTTGAGGTCCCCGATGAGGTTGGCGCTGAACTTGAGCACGTTCGGGCGCCAGTCGGTGCGCGTGGACAGCCAGCCGCCCAACGACTCGGCGAAGGCGGGCAGGTCGAGGAAGAAGTGCTCGGTCTCGACGAACTTCGGCGTCTCGCCGTTGATCCGCGACCGCGGGTTGATCAGGTCGGCGGGGTCGAGCTGGTTGCCGCAGTTGTCGCACTGGTCGCCGCGCGCGCCGTCGTACCCGCAGATCGGGCACGTGCCCTCGACGTAGCGGTCCGGCAGCGTACGGCCCGTCGACGGGCTGATCGCGCCCATCTGCGTCTTCGGGACGATGTACCCGTTCTTGTACAGCGACAGGAACATCTGCTGTGTGACGTCGTAGTGGTTCGACGTCGTGGTCCGGGTGAACAGGTCGTAGGAGAGCCCCAGGCCCTGCAGGTCCTCGGTGATGACCTTGTTGTACTTGTCGGCGAGCTCGCGCGGGGTCAGGTTCTCCGCGTCGGCCTGCACCTGGATCGGGGTGCCGTGCTCGTCCGTGCCGCTGACCATGAGCACGCGGTCGCCCGTCATCCGCCGGAAGCGCGAGAAGACGTCGGAGGGCACACCGAAGCCGGAGACGTGGCCGATGTGCCGCGGCCCGTTGGCGTACGGCCACGCCACGGCGGTCAGCACGGAGGAACTCATGTGACCAGCGTATGCCCGGCGGTGAACCGGCTTTCCGCCGCCCACGGGAGGGTGATCCGCGACCCGCCCGCGCGGCCCGCCGCTACGGTGTCCGGCATGGAGGCCGGGAGCGGCGACGGGTCCGGGACCGACCACCGCGCCGCGTTCCGGGACGCGGCCCTGCAGCTGTGGGCCGACGCCGGGTGGGCCGCCGTGACCGTCCCCGCGGTGTGCGCCGCCACCGGGCTCACCGAGGCGGACTTCGACGCCGCGTACGACTCGGCCGAGGACCTGCTGGGCGAGGTCTTCGACGAGGGCGCCGAGGAGCGCACCGCCCTGGTGCTGCGTGCGATGGAGGCGGCCCCGCGGAACCGGATCGCGCAGATCCGGGCCGGTCTCGATGCCATGGCCGGCTTCTTCGAGCGCGACCCGCGCCAGGTCGTCGCGCTGGCCGAGGCGATCGGCTGCCCGCCGCTGCGCCGGCGCCGGCGGGCCACGACCCAGGGCTTCGCCGCGCTGATCGGCGCCGAGACCAGCACGCTGCCGAACCCGCCCGACCCGCGCGAGGTCCGGGCCGCGGCGCAGTTCTGCGTCGCCGGTTTCCACGAGCTCCTCTTCGCCTGGTTCGACCCGGAGAGCCCGGTCGACCGGGACCTGGTGGTCGACCACGCCGCCCGGCTCTTCGAGGCCTGCCTGTCCGTCCGCTGACGACCGGGCCCGGGGGCGCGGCCACCCCGACCCGTGAGTGCCGACTGCCCCTCTAGCGTCAGTTCGCGCTCACGACCACCATCGACCTGCGAGAACGCAGTCTCAGCCGGCGAACCGCTTGGCCGGGTCGGGCGGCGCGGCCCCGGCGGCGACGAGGGCGTCCGACCAGGCGCACAGCTGCTTGGTCAAGGTGTCGAGCTCGCCGCCGATCGCGTCGACCACGGACTGCTGCATCCGGTCCGTGCGCCCCTCCAGCTCCGCGCGGTACGACAGGCCCTCCTCGGTCAGGCTGTCCCCGGCAAGGAGGCCGCGGGCGCGCAGCCGGTCTGCCGCCGCGTCGATCTCCGCGTCGGACCAGCCGCGGGTCACGGTGTAGCTGCGGAAGGCGTAGCCGCACCACAGCTCGGTCAGCAGGTTCATCTCGACGGGATCGAGGCCCTCGACCGCGCAGACCGCCAGGTGCGAGTCGCCGCGGTGCTCGCGCAGCAGGTGGCAGGCGTGGACGAGGCCGGCGAGCGGGTCGCCCGGCCAGTGGTCGGCGGTGAGCCCGGTGAACAGCGGCCGGGCGGTGCGGTCGGCCGCGTCGATCCCGCGGCGCAGGAACGTGACGGCGCGGGCGGCGTCGTCGTCAATGTCCCCGAGCACCCGGCGCAGGGTCCGGCCCGGCGCCTCGATCCGGACCCGGACGACGTCCTCGCGGCTCAGCGCGACCCGCCCCGCCTCGTACTGCGGCGTGATCAGGTCGGGCGTGAACACCCCCAGCGCGACGACGGCCAGCGGGACCGGGGGCGTGCCCAGCGCCGCCGCGCGCTGCCAGACGTAGGCGGCGAAGTAGTCGTGGAGCCCCAGCTCGGCGTACGCCTCCGCGGCCTCGGGCGACCAGATCGACAGGCACGCCAGCGGCTCGATCGCGTCGCGCAGCGCGCGGGCCGGGCTCGGGCTCGCGGCGGCGGGCGGGAGGGGCCGCGGCTCCGGCGGGGCCGCGAAGAACAGGTCGCGCATGGTCGGGTAGTCCACAACGGCTCCGATCCGACGACGGGCAGGACGACTGCCGAGTATCGCCGCGTTCGTCCGGTTCGGGCACTACGCAGAGATGCGTACGCGCGGCGCTCACCCAGGTCAGCGGGTCAGCCCGGCGCGCGGCAGCTGCCGGATCGCCCGGAAGACCTTGGGCTTCTCCTCGTGTTCGTGGACCTGCGGGCCAGCACCGGGTCGCACAGCTCCCACAGCGCTCGACCTCGCCGGTGCTGATTCGGGAGGCGGACTCCGCCCAGCCGTCCCCCTCCTGCCGGGCCTTCTCCCGGAACTCCTGGTCCGTCCCGGGCGAGTGCCGGCCGGACCCGACGATCCGGAAGTCCTCGGGCAGCAACCCCTCCCGCCAGAGGAGGAAGAGCCCCGGGAAGAGCTTGCGCTTCGCCAGGTCACCCGTGGCGCCGAGGAGGACGAGCACCTGGGGCGGGAGATCGGGACCGGTCATGCCTGCGCACCACCCCTCCGCCGCCCGCGGTCGATCCTCCGCGGCCGGACGTCCCGATCGTCCGGGTTACGGTGGGACGGTGAACGTGGAGGTCACTCCCCTGCCCGGGATCGGCGTGCGCAAGGACTTCGCCCTGCGCAACGGCCGGCGCGTCGGTGTCGTCACCCATCGCGACGGCCAGATAGAGCTGATCCTGTCCAAGTCCGACGACCCGGACGCCTGCCTGGCCGAGCTGCCGCTGACCGCCGAGGAGGCCTCGGCGCTGGCCAACCTGCTCGGCGCGCCGCAGCTCGTGGCGCAGCTCAACGAGGAGCACAAGGACCTCCCGGGGATCCACACCCGGCAGATCCCGGTGCTCGACAACAGCCCGTACGACGGCCGGACGCTGGGCGACACCGCCCTGCGGACCCGGACGAGCGTCTCGGTGGTCGCGGTGATGCGAGCCGGCCAGGCGCACCCGTCGCCCACGCCCGACTTCACCCTGACCGCCGGGGACCTGCTGGTCACCGTCGGCACGTCCGAGGGGCTCGACAACGCCGTCAAGATCCTCAAGAACGGATAGCCCGTGGACCACACCGCGCTCGAACTGATCGAGCTCGGCGCCGTCTTCTTCGGGCTCGGCCTGCTCGGCCGGCTGGCGGGCCGGATCGGCCTCTCCCCCATCCCTCTGTACCTCGTCGGCGGGCTCTGCTTCGGCACCGGCGGGGTCTTCCCGCTCGGCGACATCGGCGAGTTCACGTCGCTGGCCAGCGAGGTCGGCGTCGTCCTGCTGCTGTTGCTGCTGGGTCTGGAGTACTCGGCCGCCGAGCTGATGACCGGGCTGAAACGCTCGTGGACCGGCGGGGTGCTCGACATCGTGCTCAACGCAGCACCCGGTGTGGCGGTGGCGCTGATCCTCGGCTGGGGACCCGTCGGGGCGATGGTGATGGGCGGCGTCACGTACATCTCGTCGTCCGGGATCGTCGCGAAGGTGCTGTCCGACCTGGGGCGGCTCGGTAACCGCGAGACGCCGGTCGTCCTGTCCATCCTCGTGTTCGAGGACCTGGTCATGGCGGTCTACCTGCCGATCCTCACCGCCCTGCTGATCGGCGTGACGTTCATCGGCGGGCTCGAGGCCGTCGGGATCTCGCTCGCGGTGATCGCCGTCGTGCTGCTGGTGGCGCTGCGGTGGGGCCGGTACGTCTCCGCGGTCGTCGACAGCCCGGACCGCGAGGTCTTCCTGCTCAAGGTGCTCGGCGCGGCGCTGCTCGTGGCCGGGCTCGCCTCGGCGCTGCAGGTCTCGGCGGCGGTCGGGGCGTTCCTTCTCGGCATCGCGATCTCCGGGTCCACCGCGCACAACGCCACCCGGCTGCTGGAGCCGCTGCGGGACCTGTTCGCCGCGGTGTTCTTCGTGGTCTTCGGGCTGAACACCGACCCGCGGGCGATCCCGCCGGTGCTCGGCTGGGCCGTGGTGCTCGCCGTCGCCACCTCGCTGACCAAGATCGCGACGGGCTGGTGGGCGGCCCGCCGGCAGGGCATCGGGAAGCTCGGCCGGGCCCGCGCCGGCGCCGCGCTGATCGCCCGCGGGGAGTTCTCGATCGTGATCGCGGGGCTCGCGGTGTCCTACGCCGCCGTGCCCGAGCAGCTGGCCGCGCTCGCCACGGCGTACGTGCTGATCATGGCGATCCTCGGCCCGATCGCGGCGAAGTTCGTGGAGCCCGTGGCCCGAGCCCTGCAACGCCGCGCCGCCCCCGCGCCCGCCCCCAGCGCCGGCAACTGATCCCGTGAGTGGGGGTGTTTTGGAGTTCGAAGAACTGCACGAACGGGTGGTGCGGGGGGGGGGGTGGTTT
>NZ_JBEZDN010000056.1:0-40156 GCF_040648315.1 Pseudonocardia sp. NPDC049154 | reverse complement strand
CGACAAATCTACCGGTTTTTTCCCTATACACCAAACACAAAAAACCCCCACTCACGAGGACTGCAGGGTCGCGTTGTAGAGCTCCCGCTTGGGCACGCCGGCGGCCTGCGCCACCGCGGCCACCGCGTCCTTGAGCCGCTCGCCCTCGGCCACCCGCTCCTGCACCGCCGGCACCAGGGACTCGACGGGCGGGGCCTCGGTGGGGGCTGCCCCGGCGAGCACCACGGTGATCTCGCCGCGCACCTCGCCCTGCGCCCACTCCGCCAGCTCGGCGAGCGGGCCCCGGCGGACCTCCTCGTAGGTCTTCGTCAGCTCCCGGCACACCGCGGCCGCCCGGTCCGGGCCCAACACCTCGACGGCCGCCCGGAGCGTCTCGCCGAGCCGGTGCGGGGACTCGAAGAACACGACGGCGCGGGGCTCGCTCACCAGCTGCGCCAGCCAGCGCGAGCGTTCGCCGCCCTTGCGCGGCGCGAAGCCCTCGAAGCAGAACCGGTCGCAGGGCAGGCCGGACAGGACGAGCGCGGTCGTCACCGCCGACGGGCCGGGCAGGCAGGTGATCGGCAGGTCCTCCGCCGCCGCGGCCGCCACCAGCCGGTACCCGGGGTCCGACACCGCCGGCATCCCCGCGTCGGTCACGACGAGCACGGTCCGCCCCACCCGGACGTCGTCGAGCAGGCGGGGCAGCCGGGCCGTCTCCACCGCGTCGTAGTGGCTGAGCACGGTGCCCCGCACCGGGACGTCGAGTGCGGCGGCGAGCGCCCGGAACCGCCGGGTGTCCTCGGCCGCGACGACGTCGGCGGTGGCGATCGCCTCCCGCAGCCGGACCGAGGCGTCCCGGGCGTCGCCCAGCGGGGTGGCGGCGAGAACGAGCATGCCCCTGAGCCTACGATCGGGCCGGTGGAGCCGATCGGGGCGCGGGCCGGGACCGCTGGGGGCCCGAGGGGTTCCGTGCGGACCGACCGGGTGGTGGACGACGGAGAACCGGAGGTCACGGGGGCCGTCACCGTCGGCACGCCGCCGCCGCTGCGTTCCCCGGAGCCGGATCCCGTCGTCCGGCTCGGGCCGCCGCCGCCCACCGACACCGCCCGCGGCTGGCTGCTCGCGATCACCCTCGCCGTCCTGGGCGGGGTCCTGCGGTTCGCCGGGCTCGGCTACCCCACGGACTCCGGCACCCCCGTCTTCGACGAGAAGCACTACGTGCCGCAGGCCTGGCAGATGCTGCGCAACGGCGGCGTCGAGGACAACCCGGGCTACGAGCTCGTCGCGCACCCGCCGCTCGGCAAGCAGCTGATCGCCCTCGGGGAATGGCTGTTCGGCTACGACTCGGTGGGCTGGCGGGTGGCCGCGGCCTTCTGCGGCACGCTGATGATCCTCATGATCGTGCGGGTCGCGCGCCGGCTCACCCGCTCGACCCTGCTCGGCGGGATCGCCGGGGTGCTGCTGATCTGCGACGGCGTGTCGCACGTGCAGTCCCGGGTCGGGATGCTCGACGTCTTCCAGGCCTTCTTCGTGCTCGCCGCCTTCTGCACGCTCGTCCGGGACCGCGACGACGTCCGGGAGCGGCTCGCGTCCGTCGCGGATCGGATCGGCGACTCCCCCTTCGGCCCGGCGTTGGGCGTGCGCTGGTGGCGGCTGGTCACCGGGGTGCTGCTGGGCCTGGCCTGCGGGGTGAAGTGGTCCGGGCTGTACTGGGTCGCGTTCTTCGGCGTGCTCGTCGTGCTCTGGGACGTCTCGGCGCGGCGCGCGGCCGGTGTCGCGCGGCCCTGGGTGGGAGCCCTGCGCCGCGACCTCGCCCCGGCGCTGTGGGCGCTGCTCGTGGTGCCCGTGCTGACCTACCTGAGCTGCTGGTGGGCCTGGTTCGGCAGCGAGGTCGGGATCGACCGGCACGCCGTCGGCAACCAGGTCGGGACCGGCGGGCCCTGGTCGGTCGTGCCCGCCGCCCTGCGCTCGCTCTGGTACTACAGCGGCCACGTGCTGCAGTTCCACGAGAGCCTGGACACCCCGGTGGGGCACCCGCACCCGTGGGAGTCGAAGCCCTGGACCTGGCCGATGGGCCTGCGCCCGATGCTCTACTACTACGAGTCGAGCGCGTCGGTCGACGGCTGCGACGCCACCGAGTGCACCAGCGCCGTGATGCTGGTCGGCACGCCGGCGCTGTGGTGGCCGGCGATCCCGGTCCTGGCCTGGGGGATCTGGCGCACGGTCACCCGCGCCGACTGGCGCTACGCCGCGGTCCTCGTCGGCTACGCGGCCGGGTTCCTGCCGTGGTTCGTCAACATCGACCGGCAGATGTACTTCTTCTACATGACGCCGGTGGCGCCGTTCCTGGTGCTGGCCACCGTGCTCGTCATGGGCGACATCCTGGGCCGGGCCCGCCGGGCCGGGTCGGAACGACGGCGCACCGGCCTGCTCGTCGTCGGGCTGTGGGTCGGCGCGGTGGTGGCCAACTTCGCCTGGCTCTGGCCCATCCTCGTCGGGCTGCCGATCACGCCCGAGCACTGGCAGGCCGAGCTGTGGCTGCCGTCCTGGCGCTGACCCCCGTGAGTGGCGATAGCTGCTATGGCGACCATCGCCGCTCACGACCTCAGCCGGCCGCCAGGGTGACGCTCGCGCCCACCGCCAGCACCACGCTCACCAGCTGCACGGCCGTGAGGCGCTCGCGCAGGATCGCCCGGGCCAGCAGCACGACCGCGACCGGGTAGAGCGCCACGATCACCGACGTCACGCCCAGGGCGCCGATCCGGGTGGCGAGCAGGAAGAAGACGTTGGCCGCGGAGTCGAGCACTCCGCTGGCGACCATCAGCCGGAGACCGCCCGGCCGGCCCGGCCGCCGGACGGCGGTGAGGACCAGCAGCAACGCCACCGACGCCATACGCCCGAAGACCAGCGGCCAGAGGCCCGAGTCGGCCGGGGTGGCGTCGAGGATCACGAAGAACAGGCCGAAGCCCGCACCGGACGCCAGGCCGAGCAGCACGCCGTGCAGCGCGGCCCGCTCGCGTCGGGAACCGGTGGTGGCCAGCACGATCGCGACCAGCGCGACCAGCATCCCGACGATCGTCCACGGCCCGGGACGCTCGCCGCCGAGGATGCCGACCAGCAGCGGCAGCCCGGCCGCGACGACGGCGGAGAGCGGCGCGACCGTGCCCATCGGCCCCACGGCGAGGCCGCGGAAGTACAGCAGGAGCCCGGAGGCGCCCGCGAGCCCGGCCAGGGCGCCGATCCAGGCCGCCGGGACGCTCAGGCTGCCGGGGACCAGCAGGAGCCCGGGGAAGAGTGCGATCAGCCCGGCGATCTGGGCGACCACGGTCACGGTGAGGACGGGGGCGCGGCGGGCGGCGAGCCCGCCGGCGAAGTCGGCGAAGCCGTAGGTGGCGGCCGAGAGCAGGGCCGAGGGCGCGGCGAGACCGGCGGCCATCAGCGGGGTACAGCGAACTGGACGAGCGGGGACACGACACTGAACTGTACGGACCACTCCGGGGAAGTACAACCGAGTATCCCTGGAGGTACGGCAGAATGGATCGGTGCAGTCCCCCGACGACGTCGCCACCGCGATCGGCCGCAACGTCCGTGCGCTCCGCCAGCAGCGACGGATGACCATCGACGCGCTCGCCGCAGCGTCCGGGGTCAGCCGCGGCACGGTGATCCAGATCGAGACCGCGCGCGGCAACCCCAGCATCGGCACGCTCGTGCACCTCGCCGAGGCCCTGCGGGTCGGCGTGACATCCCTGGTCGACCGCGACGCCACGCCCCGCGTCGTCGTCCGGCGGGCGGAGCAGGCCGTACCGCTGTGGAGCAGCGAGGCCGGGAGCACCGCGGTGTTCCGGATCGGGACCGACCCGCCCGACGTCGTCGAGCTCTGGGACTGGACCCTCGAGCCGGGCGACGCGTTCGACGGCGAGGCCCATCCCATCGGCACCGCGGAGGTCCTGTCCGTGCTGCGCGGCCGGCTCGGGCTGCGGGTGGGAGCCGTCGAGCACGAGCTCGGCGAGGGCGACACGGTGATGTTCCAGGCCCACGTGCCGCATCGCTACTCCGGCGCGGGCGAGGGACCGGTGCGGTTCACGATGGTCGTGCTGCAGCCGGGCGACGCGGGGCTGGTCCCGCCGACCGCGATCGCGCCCGCCGAGCCGGACTGACCGGACGGCACGGTTCCCCGGCGAGCGGCGTGGCGGTGCCGTCCGAGCAGGCGGGCGCACAGCCCCGGGCCGACCTACACGACGGGCCCGCGACCATCGCCCCTCAGCTCAACAGCCGTCGAGGCGCAACGGTCGGTGCACCCGGTCGACGGCGAGGGTCACCGGATCCAGCGTCGAGCGGTAGCCGCAGCCCCGGGCCGGGACGACCTCGACGGTCCGGTCGTCCACGAACCGCAGCTCCGCGGGCGGCACACCCTGGCTCAGCCCCACCCACACCGGCGAGTCCTGGAGGAAGGGGCCGCTGCCCGCACGGGCGCGCACCGAGTACGCCGGGCCGTCCGCCGCGAAGGTCCTCGTCTCCACCAGCGCGAGCCGCACCCGGGAGCCCGGCGGGCCGGGGACCTCCCGGATCGTCGCGAGGCCGGGCGAGAACACGATCGACGCCCAGGTCAGCACCGCCCACACCGCGATGACCAGCACCCCGGCCGCAGCGATCGCGATCCGCCACCCCGTGCGCCGCGCCTGCAGCGCCGCCCACACCGTCAGCAGCAGGATTGTCAGCCCGACCAGCACCCCCGCGTACCAGGGCGCGAGCAGCAGGTGGAAGGGGTCCGCCACGGCCGCCGCGGCGAGCAGCGCGACCACCAGCACCACGATCGCGAGGACGCGGTGCCGGATCCGGCGGGGTGGCGCGGCGGCGGTCATGCCGCCCAGGATGCCCGCCGCGATCCGGCGGCCCGGCACGCCTCGCCGACCGGCTCGGGGGACCGCCCCTCGGGGACGCCTCCCGACCGAACCGGGGACGCCTTCCCGACCGGCTCCGGAGACGACGACGGCCCGGGCGGAGATCCGCCCGGGCCGGGTCGATGATGGTGGTGGAGCTGAGGGGAATCGAACCCCTGACCTTCTCGATGCGAACGAGACGCGCTACCAACTGCGCTACAGCCCCAGGCCTGCAGGCCTTCCGGCCGTGCAGGAGGAACCATATCAGCCGCTATTCACCGGCTGCACGGCGGTAGGCCCCTGCGGGTCCGCGCAGGCCCGCCTCGGTGTCGAGCGGCAGGTCCTCGTCGTCCTCGTCGACGTCGACCAGCTCCGTTCCCGCAGGCAGCGGGGGCGGCGGGGCCGGCTGGAGGCGCGGCAAGGCGGGCTCGAACCCGGCGTCGGCGGAGTCGCCGTCGACCGTGCGGCGCGTGGCCGGGAGCACCCCGACGGGCTCGCCGGTGCCGCGGACCCGGTCCGGCTCGCCGTCGTCGGCGGTCCAGTCCTCGTCCCCCTCGGCGTCGCCCGCGTGCTCGGCGTCGGCCCCGCCGTCGGACTCGTCGTCGTAGTCCTCGTCGTGCTCGTCCTCGTGGACGTCCCGCGGGGCGCCGGCGACGTCGCGGCCGCGTCGAGCCCACTCGTCGAGGGCCGGGTCGTCGGCGGCGGACGGACGGCGGGTGCCGGCCATCCGGGCCGCCCGGCGGGCGCGGATCGCCTCCTCCATGCGCACCTGGCGGCGCAGGTAGACCAGGTAGCCGACGAGCGTGAAGTCGACCAGGGCGTGCACCCACCAGATGGCCGGCAGCACCAGCAGGGCGACGCCCGCCGTGACCACGGCCAGGACCAGCAGCCCGATCACCACGCGCTGGCGGAAGGCGTAGCGGGCGCGGGCGGCCAGGGCGGCGGCCTCGGGGTCGAACCCGCCGCGGCCGGGGCGGAAGGCGGCGGGCGGGCGCTCCCAGCGCCGCTCGTCGGCCGCGGCGTGGTCGCGGGGCTCGGTGCGGGCCGGGGCGACACCCCCGCCGTCGCGGTCCCGGTCCTCCTCGTCCCAGGAGTAGTAGCCCGCGGCGGCGTAGCCCTCGTCCGGGTCGCCGGCGGTCGAGCCGTCGAGGTCGCGCTCGTCGTCGGCCTCGTACCCGTCGGCCTCGTACCCGCGGGCCTCGGCCTCGTCGTCCGCGTACCCGTCGTGGTCGCGGTCGTCGTGGTCGTCGCGGATGTCCTGGTCGTCCCGGTCGTCGGCCGCATCCCGCTCCTCGTGGTCCGCGGGCCCCTCCCGCTCCTCGCGGGCGGCCTCGCGGGCGGCGGGCACACGGGTCTCCGGGCCGGGTCCGGTGCTCGTCGCGAGAGTGCCGGCGGCCCGCTCGTCGTCCGTGTCCATCCCGTACACCTCCAGGGTCCGGTGCCGCACGGGCCGCGCGAGCACCCGGCCGGAGAGCGCGGCCGGACTGGGCCGCACGACCTCCTGCTGACGCCGCGCGACCGCCGGGACGAGGATGAGCAGCCAGATCACCACGAGACCCGCGAAGATCAGCGAGCTGGGCACGGCTGCTTCCTCCCCCCGAACGGCGCAGTCGAGACGCATCCCCTCCGGCGGCCGGAGCCAAGATCACGCCCGGACTCCCCACGGTAGTGAGCACGAACGTGGGATCCGGCCAGCGACGCGCCGTCATCACGCACGGGTTCACTGATTCCCCCGGGACGGTTGTGACGGATGGTGCACCGGTGAGCACTGCCCGCGACGACGCACCGTTCCGGGCGCCCCGCACCACCCGTCGGGGGAGATCAGGCCCGGGAGGCCCGCCCCTCCGCGACCAACCGCGCCGCCAGACCGCCCGGCGGCAGCTCCTCGACGGTCTGCGCGAAGCAGAGATGGTCGCGCCAGGCCCCGTCGACGTCGAGGTAGCGGCGGAAGAGCCCCTCCTCGCGGAAGCCGAGCTTGGTGAGCACCCGCAGGCTCGGCCCGTTCTCCGGGCGCACGGTCGCCTCCAGGCGGTGCAGCCCCACCGGCCCGAAGCAGTGGTCGACGGCGAGCGCCACTGCCGCCGTCGTGACGCCCTTGTTCGTGACCCGCGCGTCGCACCAGTAGCCGACGTAGGCCGAGAGCAGCGGCTCGCGCACCACGTTGCCGATCATCACCTGGCCGACGAGCCGGCCGTCGAGGGTGATCGCGAACGGCAGTGCCGCCCCACGTCGCGCGGCCGAGCGCAGCAGCCACCAGCGGCCGGGCCACTCTCCCGCCGAGTTCCGCCGGGCCCAGCCACCCGGGGTCGACGGTTCCCACTGGACGAGGTGCTGCTGGTCGCGGATCCGGATCTCCGACCAGGCCGAGCCGTCCGAGAGCTTGACCGGGCGGAGCTCGACCCGCCCACCCGAGACCGTCAGCGGTCCGAGCCGCGCCGGCCAGCCGGGGTGACGCCCGGCGTACTCGGGCAGCGTGTGGGCCACCGGGGCTACCGGCGTGCGGAGAGCAGGCTGACGTCGACGCGCTCGTCCACCGTGACGTCCGTGCTCTCCTCGGGCACCGTGATCAGCGCGTTGGCCTCGGCGAGCGTGGCCAGCAGGTGCGTGCCTCCGGTGGCGAGGGGCTGCACGAGGTAGTCCCCCGACGCGACCTCGCGCAGCAGCCGCCCGCGCAGGTAGGAGCGCCGCCCGTGGGGCGACGACACCGGCGAGGTCAGCCGCGCGGACACCAGCCGGCGGTACGGGTCCGGCATGCCGAGGCCGAGCCGGATCAGCGGCCGGACGAACACCTCGAACAGCACCAGCGCGGTGGCCGGGCTCGACGGGAACAGGAAGGTGGGCACCGCGTCCCGCCCGAGCCGGCCGAACGCCTGCGACGACCCCGGCGACATCGCCACCCGGGTCGTGTCGATCTCGCCCAGCCCGGTGAACGCGGCCTTGGCCTCGGCGCCGGCGTTGCCGCCCGCGCCGCCGCACACCACCACGACCTCGCTGAACGGCAGCATGTCCTCCACCGCCGACCGCAGCTCGCGTGCGTCGCACCGGACCAGCCGCGGCGGGCGCGGGAGCTCGGCGCCGGCCTCGCGCGCGGCGGCCGCGAGGGCGTAGGAGCTGACGTCGGGCACGTGCCCCGCCGAGGCCGGGCGCGAGACGTCGACCAGCTCGTCGCCCATCGAGACGACGGAGACCCGCGGGCGCGGGTGGACCAGCACCTTGTCCCGGCCGGCGGCGGCGAGCAGCGCGACCTGGGCCGCGCGGATCACGTCGTTCCGGCGGACGGCGACGTCGCCCGGCTGGATGTCCTCGCCGACCCGGCGCACGTACGCGGCCGACGGCACACCTCGCGTGACCTGCAGGCGCGCGGAGCCGCCGTCCGTGTGCGCGATCGGCAGGACGGCGTCGGCCAGCGTCGGCAGCGGCGCGCCCGCACTGACCCGGACGGCCTGCCCGGGCTGCAGCCGCAGCGGCTGACGCGAGCCGGCCGGGATCTCGCCCACGACGGGCAGCCCGACGGGCTCGGCCTCGCTGCCGCCCACGACGTCGACGCTGCGCACGGCGTAGCCGTCGATCGCGGCCTGGTCGAACCCGGGCAGGGCGCGGGAGGTCACGACCTCTTCGGCGCTGCGCAGACCCTGGGCGTCGGAGATCGCCACGCGCACGGGCGCAGGCCGGACCGCGATCTCCAGAACGCGTTTGAGCTGCTCGTCGACACTCCGCACGGCGTCAGTTTTCCAGGCGCTCCTGCAGCCAGGTGCGCAAGGACGCGCCGTAGTCCGGGTGCTGGAGGGCGAAGTCGACGAACGCACGGACGTAGCCACCCGGGTTGCCGAGGTCGTGCCGGCCGCCCCGGTGGACCACGATGTGGACCGGGTGGCCCTCGTCGATGAGGAGCTGCACCGCGTCCGTGAGCTGCAGCTCGCCGCCGGCGCCGGGCTCGATCCGGCGGAGCGCGTCGAAGATCGCCCGGTCCAGCACGTACCGGCCCGCCGCGGCGAAGGTCGAGGGCGCCTCCTCGGCGGAGGGCTTCTCCACCATGCCGTGCACCTGCTTGACGTCCGGGTCGCCGGTGTCGCTGACGTCGAACACCCCGTAGGGCGAGATCTCCTCCTTCGGGATGTCGAAGGCGCACAGGACGCTGCCGCCCTTCTCGGCGCGCACCTCGATCATCCGGTTGAGGACGCCGGTGGGCAGCACGATGTCGTCCGGCAGCAGGACCGCGATCGCCTGCTCGTCCTCCGCCAGGGCCTGCTCGGCCTGGGCCACCGCGTGCCCGAGCCCCTTGGGCTCGTACTGGTAGACGGTCTTGACCTCGATCAGGCCCGGCGCGCGCTGCACCTTCTCCAGCAGCGCCTCCTTGCCGCGGGCCTCGAGGGTCTTCTCCAGGTCGGGCGCGGCCTCGAAGTACCCCGCGACGGACTCCTTGCCCGGCGAGGTGACGATCAGCAGCTGCTGTGCCCCGGCCTCGGCGGCCTCGGCGGCGATCAGCTCGACGCCCGGGGTGTCGACGACCGGCAGCAGTTCCTTCGGCACGGCCTTGGTCGTCGGGAGGAAACGCGTGCCCAGGCCGGCGGCGGGGACGACGGCCGAGCGCAGGACGGAGGGCTGGCTCATCCCGCGAGCCTATCGGCGCCGTTAGCGTGGACGGGTGCTGGAGCGTGAAACGGGCCCCGAACCGGGTGCCCACGCGGCCGCGACCCCGGTCGGGGCGACCCCGGGTGACGGCACTCCGGCCCCCGACGTCGCCCGGCGGAAGGCCGCGCTGCGCGCCCGGTTGCTGCGGGCCCGCCGCGCGCTCACGGCGGAGCAGCGCGCCGCCGCGGCGGAGGATCTCCGCGGCCACGTGCTGGAGCTGGCCCAGGAGCTGCGCGACGGCCCGGTGTGCGCGTACCTGCCGATCGGTGCCGAACCCGGCTCGGTCGCGCTGCTCGACGGGCTGCGCGCGGCCGGCCGCTCGGTGCTGCTGCCGGTGGTCCCGCCCCGGCCCGGGCCGCTGGACTGGGCCGCGTACACCGGCCCGGACTCCCTCGGCCCCGGCCCGCTCGGGCTGCGCGAACCGACCACGCCCCGGCTCGGACCGGCCGCCCTGCGCACGGCGGTACTGGTCCTGGTGCCCGCGCTGGCGGCGGACCGGACCGGGCGACGGCTGGGCCGGGGCGGCGGCTACTACGACCGCACGCTCGGCGCCGTGCCGGCGGGGGTGCCGGTGGTGGCGCTGCTGCACGACGGCGAGCTGCTCGACGAGGTACCGGTCGACCCGCACGACCGCCCGGTCACGGGTGTGGTGCTGCCGACTCCCGGGACCGTCGTGACGGGGAACAACGGACGGGGCTGACGGGTTATGCTGGCACTCGCTCATACAGAGTGCCAGTTTCCGGAGGATCACGTGCCGACCTACCAGTACGCCTGTACCGCTTGCGACCACCGGCTCGAGGCCGTGCAGTCCTTCTCGGACGACGCGCTGACCGAGTGCCCGGCCTGCGGCGGCAAGCTGCGCAAGGTCTTCTCCTCGGTCGGGATCGTGTTCAAGGGCAGCGGCTTCTACCGGACCGACAGCCGGTCCGGCTCGAGCAGCGTGAGCTCCTCGAGCTCCTCGGACGGCGCGAGCTCCTCCTCGGAGTCCTCGTCCGTGAAGTCGAACTCCGGGTCGGGTTCGAAGTCCGACTCCGGCACATCGTCCACCAGCGCCCCCGCCGCGGCCGCGTCCTGAGCCCTCCGGGGCGGGAGTTGTCCACACCCCGCCCCGTTCATCCACAGGCCTGCGATTCGGCCCGGATCACTGCGTGCCCGGCCTAGCGTCGCGGGCATGGCAGAGCGACGCGCCCGACAAGGGCCGGGCGGCAGCGCGGGCGGGACGTCCCCGGTCGAGACCGTGGCGGCCTTCCTCGGCAGGGCGAGCTGGCGCCGTGCAGTGCTGGTCCGCCGGTGCCTCGCGGGTGTGCTCGTGGCCGTCGCCGCCGTGCTCGCCCTGTCCCCCGGGGGCGACAGCACGACCGAGGTCGTCGTGGCCGCCCGGGACCTGGCGCCGGGCAGCGTGGTCGCCGCGGCGGACCTGACCCTGGCGACCTGGCCCGCCGAACTCGTGCCCGCCGGCGCCGTCGGCGTCGCCGCGGCCGAGGGCCGCGTCCTGGCCGGTGCCCTGCGCGCCGGCGAGCCCCTCACCGATCTCCGCCTGGCCGGCGCCACCCTGGCCGCGGCCGCCACCGGCCTGCCCGACGCCGCCGCGGTGCCGGTCCGCCTGGCCGACCCGGACGTTGCGGCATTGCTCACACCCGGTGTCCGGGTGGACGTCGTCGCGGCCGCACCCGAGGGCGGCGAACCGGCAGTGCTGGCCGACTCCGCGGTGGTCCTGACCGTGCTGGAGCCCGGCGGCACCCCCGCCGGGAGCAGCGCGCGCGGCCGATCGGCCCTGGTCGCGCTGCCGCGGGACCTCGCGACGCGCGTGGCGGCCGCGTCGCTCTCCGATCAGGTCGCCGTTACCCTCCGTTGACGGTAGTGATCACGTCAGCAGACCCGTCGGTCACCGGAGGGGAACCGAACCGTGCTCAAGGGCTTCAAGGACTTCATCCTGCGCGGCAACGTCGTGGACCTCGCGGTCGCGGTCGTCATCGGCGCCGCGTTCACCGCGATCGTCACGGCGTTCACGAGCAGCATCATCCAGCCGCTGCTCAACGCCATCACGCCGCCGGACGTCCCGGCGCTCGGCGTCCAGCTGCAGGCCGACAAGCCCAGCACCCTGATCAACTTCTCCGAGGTCATCGCGGCGGCGATCAACTTCCTCATCGTCGCGGCGATCGTCTACTTCGTCTTCGTGCTGCCGATCCAGACGATCAAGAACCGCCGCAAGCGGGGCGAGGAGCCGGGTCCCGCGGAGTCGACGGACGTCGAGCTGCTCGCCGAGATCCGCGACCTGCTCAAGGCGCAGACCAACTCCAGCAGCAACGGCCGTCACCAGGCCTGATCCCGGCCCCGACCCGCTCGGGACCCGCGGAGGAGGCCTACCGGTCCTGGTCGTGGTGCGGCGGGCGGTTCGCCCGGTACCACTCCTCGTCCCGCTCGCGCTCCCGGTCGGCCGGGCGCGGTTCGTCGAGCTCGTCCCGGGTGACGTCGGGCAGCGTGTCGCCGAAGATCTCCGCGAGCCGGCGACGCACCCCATCCGGCAGTTCGGCCATTCCCCCATGCTGCCAGGCCACATCGGAGCCGGTTCGGTGCCACCATTGGACGGTGGACGCCGGGTGACCGGGTGGCGAACAGGAGGGGGAGCCCCATGACCTTGCAGGACAAGGCCGAGGAACTTCTCGACAAGGTCAAGGCGTACCTGCGCCAGGCGCAGGAGTGGGCCAAGCCGTACCTGCACCAGGCGCAGGAGAAGGCCGGGCCGTACCTGCACCAGGCGCAGGAGAAGGCCGGGCCGTACCTGCACCAGGCACAGGAGAAGGCCGGGCCGTACCTGGACAAGGCCTCCGAGAAGGCGGCGCCGTACGTCGCGAAGGCCAAGGAGAAGGCCGGGCCCTACGCCGAGCAGGCGCGGGAGAAGGCCGGCCCGCTGGTGGAGAAGGCGGCGGAGAAGGTCGACCACGCCACCGGGCACAAGTACAGCGACAAGATCGGCACGGTGAAGGGCAAGGTCGGCGACGCGCTCAAGCAGAGCGGCGCCCCCGGGTCGGCGACGACCACGGCGACGGCCGCCCCGACCGCGACCGCGGAGCCGACGACCCCGGCCCCGCCCTCGCCGACGCCGACCGCGCCCACCGGGTCCACGGCAGCCACTGAGTCCACCGAGGCCTCGACCTCCGACGCGCCCGGGCCGAAGCCGGGAACCGGTACGACCCCGTCCGTCTGACGTCCCGCGCCCGGGCAGCGTCGCCCGGGGCCAGGGGCCGCCGTCGAGCCGTCGAGCCGTCGAGGGCCGGCGCGCGTCAGGCGTCGAGGCTCGACAGCTCGCTGATCACGTGCGTGACCAGCGGCGACAGCGTGGCCATGCCGTCCCGCACCGCGGCGCGCGAGGAGGCCAGGTTCACGACCAGGGTGCTGCCGGAGATGCCGACCAGCCCGCGGGAGAGCCCGGCGTCGACGGCGCCGGCGGCGAGCCCAGAGGCCCGCAGCGCCTCGGCGATGCCGGGGATCGGGCGGTCGAGGACGCCGGCGGTGGCGTCGGCCGTGACGTCCCGCGGCGACACCCCGGTGCCGCCGACGGTGATCACGAGGTCGACGCCGCCGATCACGGCGGTGTTCAGCGCGTTGCGGATCGCGACGGCCTCGCCCGGGACGGTGACCGCGCCGTCGACCACGAAGCCGGCCTCCTCGAGCAGCTCCGCGACCAGCGGCCCGGTGCGGTCCTGGGTCTCGCCATGGCTGACCCGGTCGTCCACGATCACCACGAGGGCACGGCCGAGCTGCGGGGTCGCCATCTCCATGCGCTCACCGTAGTGGGCCCGGCACCGGCGGGCGCCCCGGGTGGTGGGTTCGGTACCCGCCCGGACAGGGCGGGACCGCGCCGGCGCTGGGAGGGGGTGCCGGCACCGACGCGGACCCTGTGACCGCGTCGCGGGGCACCACGACACGGACACCTCCATCATGACCCGAAATGCGCCCCGCGCGCCGCTCCCGGACCGGATCTGCGCCGGTTGACTCTTCCCAATCGGCCGGTCGGCAGCTAGCTCGGCTCGCCCGCGAGGGTGACGGTGACCTGACGGTCCGCGAGCGTGAGTCCGACCTGCTCACCGGGCTCGTGGTCGCGGATCGCCGCGACCAGCTCGTCACCGTCGGCGATGGGCCGGTCGGCGACCCGGAGCACGACGTCACCGGGATGGAGCCCGGCCTGGGCAGCAGGCCCACCGGGTGTGACCTGCCCCACGACGGCGCCGCCGCTCGCCGGCTGCCCGACGCCGGTGACCGTGACCCCCAGGACCGCGCGGGTGGCGCGGCCGGTGCGGTTGAGCTCGTCGGCGACGCGCCGCGCCTGGTTGACCGGGATCGAGAACCCGACGCCGATCGAGCCGCCCTGGCTGCCCCCGGTGCTGGCGATGGCCGAGTTGACCCCGACCACGCGGCCCTGCAGGTCGACCAGGGGACCACCGGAGTTGCCGGGGTTGATGGGAGCGTCGTGCTGGACGGCGTTGAGCACCGTCGCCTGCCCGCCCTGCTCGCCGCCGACGCTGACCGCACGGTCGAGCGCGCTGACGATGCCGGTGGTGACCGTGCCGTCGAGGCCGAGCGGCGCGCCGATCGCCACGACCTGCTGCCCGACCCGCAGGGACTCGGAGTTCCCCAGGTCCGCCGCGGTGAGCCCGCCCGCGCCGTCGAGCCGGACGAGCGCGAGGTCGGAGCCGGAGTCACGACCGGTGATCCGCCCGGTGAAGGCGCGACCGTCCTGGAGCAGGGCGGTGATCGTGCCGCCCGTGGCCGCGGCCGACACCACGTGGTCGTTGGTCAGGACGAGGCCGTCCGGGCTGAGCACGATGCCGGAGCCCTCGTCCTCGCCGGGACCGCCGCCCTCGACCTTGAGCAGCACGACGCTCGGCAGCACCTTCTCGGCCACCGCCTCGACCGGCGTGAGCTGCGCGGACGCCGGGTCGGCCTGCGGCAGGGGCCGGCCGAGCGCGCCGGCGGACACGCTCTGACCGGCGAGGGTCCAGCCGATCCAGCCACCGGCCAGCCCCGCGAGCAACGCCACGACCACGGCCGCGGCCGCCAGCGGGGCGTAGCGGCGCACGCGCCCGGATCGGACGTCCCCGGGCGCCACCGGCGCGACCGGCGCGGCCTGCGCCGCGAGCGGGTCCGGCGGCGGGAGCGGGGGCGCGACCTCGTCCGGCTCGATCAGGGCGTGCCGCCCGGTGTCGGTCAGCGGGTCGGGCAGGGGCAGACCCTGCGGCGGGGTCGGCTCCCCCGGGTCCCCCGGGTCCGGAGACGCTCCCACGCTCCCCTCGGAGGTCTCGTCGGGCGTGCGCCCGGCGGCGTGCCGCCCTCCGGCCCCGTGGCCGGAGCGCTCGTCGTCGGTCATCCGGGTCCCGTGCTCCTCGCTCCGACGGGCGCGTCCGCGGCCGCCGCCGCGACAGGGTAGGCGGGAGTGCGGCCCGTGCGCCCGGCGACTCCGACAACAACTCCCTCCTTGACAACATTTCTTGTCGGTGCCAGCGTGGTCGCCGTGACGAACCGGGGCGCGGCCGGGACCGCGGTGATCCAGGACGGGGCGGCCGCCGCGGTCGCGCTCGACCCGGTCCGTGCCCGGCTGCTGCGGGCCCTGCGCGAACCCGGCTCGGCCACCTCCCTCGCCGCCGAGCTGGGCCTGACCAGGCAGAAGGTGAACTACCACCTGCGGGCTCTGGAGACGCACGGCCTCGTCGAGCTGGTGGAGGAGCGGCGCAAGGGCAACATGACCGAGCGCGTGCTGCGGGCGACCGCGAGCGCGTACGTCGTGTCCCCGCAGGCCTGGGCGCTGGTCGCGCCGGACCCGGCGCGCGACCCGGACCGGCTCTCCGCACAGTGGCTGCTGGCCCTCGCCGCACGGCTGCTCCGCGAGGTCGGCACGCTCATCACCCGGGCCGGCCGCAGGCGGGTGGCCACCTTCGCGATCGACGGCGAGGTCCGGTTCGCCACCGCCGCCGACCGGGCGGCGTTCGCCCGCGAGCTCGGGGAAGCCGTGAGCACCCTCGTCGCCCGCTACCACGACGGGGCCGCACCGGGCGGGCGCCCGCACCGCCTCGTCGTCGCGCTCCATCCCGCCCTCCCGGACGCCGATCCCGCGCCGGGGACCGCCAGCCAGACCGACACCGAGATCACGACACGCACCGAGGAGTCGCCGTGAGCCGCCCGTTCGAGATCCGCCGCGAGGTGGTCCTGCCCGCGAGCCCCGAGGAGGTCTGGCGTGCGATTGCCACGCCGGAGGGGCAGGCCGGGTGGTTCATGACCTCCGACCCGGAGGAGGCCGGTGCCGAGATCGAGGAGGACGCGCCGAACCGGCTCGTCCAGCGCTTCGGCACCCAGGCGATCGAGTACCTCGTCGAGGCGCGCGACGGCAGCAGCACGGTGCTGCGGTTCGTCCACAGCGGCATCGCGGAGGACGACTGGGGCGACGAGTTCGAGACCATGACCGGCTTCGGCTGGGACCTCTACCTCTTCACCCTCGGCGAGTACCTGCGCCACTTCCCCGGCCGCCCGGCGGCGTACGTCGAGGCCGAGGCGCCGAACACACCGGAGGCGTGGAAGCGGATCCTCGCCGCCCTCGGCGATCCGGCGGAGGGCGACATCGTCGAGATCCTGGGCGCCTCCGGTGTGGTCGACAAGCGCACCGACCACTACCTCGGCATCCGCACGTCCGACGCCCTGATCCGCTTCCACGAGCGGTCCCTGATCGGGATGCCCGTCGCCGTCGGGGACCACGACTACACCCCGGGCCTCGACGTCGGCGCGAGGACCGCGGAGTGGACGCGCTGGTTCGCCGACACCGTCCGGGGCTGAGTCAGCCCGCGGCGCGCTCCTCGGGCGGCAGGACGTCCCCGCGACGGCCGGGCAGCCGCAGCGAGAGCAGCGCGCCGCCCTCGGGCGCGCGGCCCGCCCAGGCCGCGCCACCGTGGCGCACCGCCACCTGCCGCACGATCGCCAGCCCCAACCCGGAGCCCGGCATCGTGCGGGAGGTGTCGGCGCGGTAGAAGCGCTCGAAGACGTGCGGCAGGTCGGCCTCGGCGATGCCGGGGCCCGAGTCGGCGACCTCGACGACGATCGTCCAGTCGTCGAGCGGCACCATCCGCAGCCGGACGGTTCCGTCGGGCGGGCTCCACTTCACGGCGTTGTCCAGCAGGTTCAGCACGGCCCGCTCGAGCGCGGTGGGGTCGCCGACCAACGTCCACGGCACCAGGGAGACGTCGAAGCGGAGGTCGCCCGCCCGCCGACGCACCCGCTCCAGGGCCCGCTCGACGACGTCGGTCATCTCGACGGGCTCGCGGGGCACGGCCGGCGCGTCCTCCCGGGCCAGCTCGGTGAGGTCACCGATCAGCTGGGTGAGCTCCTCGACCTGCGCCCGGACGTCGGCCAGCATCTCCTCGCGGTCCTCGGCGGGCAACGTCGGGGCGCCCGGCCTGTCGGCGGCCGCGAGCAGTTCGAGGTTCGTGCGCAACGACGTCAGCGGAGTGCGGAGCTCGTGGCCGGCGTCGGCGACGAGGCGCCGCTGCTGCTCCTGCGACGCCGCCAGCGCACCGAGCATCTCGTTGAAGCTCTGCGTGAGCCGGGCGAGCTCGTCCGACCCGCTCACCGGGATCGGCCGCAGCTCCCCCGTCGCCGTCACGCGCTCGGCGGCCGCGGTGAGCCGCTGCACCGGCCGGAGCCCCGCACTGGCCACGGCCACGCCGGCGAACGCGGCGAGCACCACGCCGATGCCGCCGATCACCGGCAACGCCGTGGCCAGCTCGGACAGCACGGCCTGCGTGGAGTCGAGCTTCTGCGCGATCACCAGGGCCCGGCCCTCGCCGGCCTCGACCGCGACGACGCGGTACCCCGCCGCCGTCCGGAAGCTGTCCTCCTCGTCGCCCCGGGCGACCTCGAGCTCGGCGTCGCTCAGCGGCGGGGCGGAGGCGGGCCCCTCGGCGGACTGCGCGAAACCCGAGCCGTAGACCAGCGCGACGCGGATGTCCCCGGCCCCCAGCACCTCCGGCGGGATCGTCGAGATCAGCTCGGGCTTGGCGAGCTCGCTCTGCGCCGCGGCCGTGGCCCGCTGGTAGAGGTTGTCGTCCAGGGTCTCCAGGATGCTCTGGCGCACGATCAGGAAGGCGGCGAGCGAGACCAGCACGACGACGCCGGCTGCCACTGCGGCGGCCAGGATGCCGATCCGCGCGCGCAGGCTGACCCGGTCGAGACGCTCCCGGACCGAGGGCCAGTGCCCGCGCTCGGTCACGGCGGCGTCTCGCGCAGGACGTAGCCCACGCCGCGCACGGTGTGGATCAGGCGCGGCTCGCCCTCGGCCTCGGTCTTGCGCCGCAGGTAGCCGATGTAGACCTCGAGCGCGTTGCCCGTGGTCGGGAAGTCGTAGCCCCAGACCTGCTCGAGGATCTGCGCGCGGGTCAGCACCCGGCGCGGGTGCGAGAGCAGCAGCTCCAGCAGCGAGAACTCGGTGCGGGTCAGGCTGATCGGCCGCTCGCCACGGCGCACGTCACGGGTGTCCGGCTCGAGCGAGAGGTCGGAGAACTCCAGCACCTGCGACTGCCCGGCGGCGGCCGCGATGTCGTCGACGGTCCGGCGCCGCAGCAGGGCGCGCAGCCGGGCCAGCAGCTCCTCCAGCGCGAACGGCTTCGGCAGGTAGTCGTCCGCACCGGCGTCGAGGCCCGCGACCCGGTCGGACACGGCGTCGCGCGCGGTGAGCACGAGGATCGGCAGCTCGTCGCCGGCCGCGCGCATGCGCCGGCAGACCTCGAGACCGTCCAGCCGAGGCATCATCACGTCGAGCACCATCGCGTCCGGCCGCTGCGTGTCGACGGCCTCGAGCGCGGCCAGCCCGTCGCTCGCGAGATCGACCTGGTAGCCGTTGAAGGCCAGCGAGCGGCGCAGCGACTCGCGCACCGCACGGTCGTCGTCGACGACGAGGATTCGCATGGCCGCCAGTCTCGCGCGGCGTTCTGAGAAGCGTCTGAGAGGCCCCTGTGACGCTCGTCCGGTTCGGACGATTCGCTCTGCGTGGATCCCGGGGTGGGTTTCGTCGCGGGCATCCTCGCCCTCCTCGCCCTCCTCGCCCTGACGCACGGGTACCTCTACCTGCGCGTCGTGCGCGACACCGTGCGCTCGCGGCAGGGCCGCGTGATCGGCGCGGTCGTCCTCACCGTGCTCGGGCTGTGCACCGCGAGCGCCTTCCTCACCCGGCGCGTGCTGACGGCCGAGCAGGCGGCACCGCTGAACCATGTCGGTTACCTCTGGTTCGCCCTCGCGCTCTACGCCGCGCTGATGCTGGTGATCGGCGAGGTGGTGCGCCTGGTGCTGCGCGCGACCGGGCGGCCCGACCCCGAGCGACGGCGGTTCCTCGCCCGCGCGATCGCGGGCACGGCGGGCGTCGTCGCGATCGGCACCGTGACCTACGGGGCGGTCGAGGCCCGGCGGCCGCGGGTGGAGCGGCGCGAGGTCGTGCTCGACCGGCTCGATCCCGCGTTCGACGGCTTCACGATCGCCGCCGTCTCCGACATCCACCTCGGGCCGCTGGTCGACGGGGCGGACCTGCGCGGGTTCGTCGCCACGGTCAATGCGGCCGGGCCGGACGTCGTCGCCGTCGTCGGGGACCTGGTCGACGGGCCGGTGGCCGATCTCGGCGGTCACGCCGAGCCGCTGCGGGACCTCGTCGCCGACACCTACTTCGTGACCGGCAACCACGAGTACTTCTCGGGCGCGACGGAGTGGACGGAGTTCCTGCCGACGCTCGGGGTCCGGGTGCTGCGCAACGAGCGGGTGACGGTGCGGCGGGGCACGGCGACGCTCGACCTCGCCGGCTGCGACGACCGCACGGCCGCCGCCTCGGGCGTCCCGGGGCACAGGTTCGACCTCGACCGCGCCCTCGCCGGACGCGATCCGGCGGTGCCGGTCGTACTGCTCGCCCACCAGCCGGTGATGGTCGACCGGGCCGCGCGGGCCGGCGTCGACCTGCAGATCTCCGGGCACACCCATGGCGGGCAGCTCACGCCGCTCACCCACGTCGCGCTGTCCGACCAACCCGTTCTCGCCGGTCTGACGAAAGTCGGCGGGACCTGGCTCTACGTCACCCGTGGCCTGGGTTTCTGGGGTCCGCCGGTGCGCGTCGGCTCCCCTCCGGAGATCACACTGCTGACCCTGCGCAGCGCCCGTCAGGCGGCGACCGGCTCCCGCTGCGCGCTCCGCTTCTCCACCATCGCCGAGATCGTCGCGACGCCGAGGCCGGCGAGCGCGAGGAGGGCGGCGACGACGTTGGGCGAGGTCAGCCCGAAGCCCAGCGCGATGGCCGCACCACCCAGCCAGGCACCGAGCGCGTTGGCCAGGTTGAACGCGGCGTGCATCGAGCCGGCGGCCATGTGCGGGGCGCCCTCGGCGCCGTCGATGATCCGCAGCTGGGCCGAGGGGATCAGCGAGAAGGTCGTGACGGCGAAGAGGAACAGCACGATCGCCGCGCTGACGGGATGGTGCATCGCCGGGACCAGCGCGAGCGCGACGACCGCGTCGGCGGCCAGGACCAGGCGGATCGCGCGCATCGGGTCGACGTCGGCCAGCCGTGCGCCGATGGCGTTGCCGATCGTCATGCCGACGCCGAACATCGCCAGCAGCAGCGTGATCGCGGCGGCCGGGTAGCCGGCGACGTCCGTGAGCATCGGCGCGACGTAGCTGTAGCTGGCGAAGAGCGTCGCCCCGCCGAGGACGGCGATGAGCAGGGTCAGCCACACCGGGCGCCGGGTCAGCGCCCGCAGTTCGTCGGCCAGGCGCGGGCGGCCGCCCTCCGGCCGGACGTCCGGGACGACGAACCGGATCGCCACGGCGGCGACCAGGCCGATCAGGCCGACGGCCGCGAAGGTCCACCGCCAGCCGACGAGCTGACCCAGGAGGGTCGAGAGCGGGACGCCGACGATGTTCGCGACCGTCAGGCCCGCGAACATCAGGGCCATCGCCCGGGCGCGGCGGTCCGGCGCCGCGAGCGAGCCCGCGACGATCGCCGCGATGCCGAAGTACGCCCCGTGCGGCAGTCCGGACAGGAACCGCCCGAGCATCACGAGGTGGTAGCCCGGCGCGACGGCCGACAGCAGGTGCGCCACGCCGTACAGCCCGATCATCACGATCAACGCCCGGCGCCGCGGCAGGCGGGTCGCGGCCGCGATGAGCAGCGGCGCCCCGACGACCACGCCGATCGCGTACGCCGACACGAGGTGCCCGGCCTCGGGGATCGACACCTGCAGGTCGCCGGCGACCTCGGGGAGCAGCCCCATGACGGTGAACTCGCCCGTCCCGAGGGCGAACGCCCCCAGCGCCAGCGCGAGCAGCGCGACGCGCACCGACCGCACGGTGACCCCCTTACGTACGCAGAAAGCAGAAGCCTCCAGCCTAGGCCTTTCCCATGCTCCGGCGAGTGTTCGACGGGTCACCCGCGGCCCGCGCACGGCGCCGTTAGGATGCTGCGCGCAAGCCCTCGTAGCTCAGGGGATAGAGCACCGCTCTCCTAAAGCGGGTGTCGCAGGTTCGAATCCTGCCGGGGGCACCACCTCCGACCAGCGGTTTCGCTGAGTCAGAGTTCCATGATCGCGATTCGTGCCGTCATTCGTGTCATCAACGAGGCCATAGTCTTGATCCATGCCTCCCCGTCGTCGCGCCCGTGGCTACGTGCAGGAACTGCCGTCCGGAAGCCTCCGCGCGTGGGTCTACGGCGGGACTGATCCTTTGACCCGGAAGCGCCGGTACCTGTCCGAGACGGTCCGGACCGAGGCGGAGGCCGAACGAGCCGTCACCCGCATGCAGCACGAGGTCGACGAGAACCGGCACCCGAAGTCCTCGATCACGGTCGGCCGCGCGTCGGGCAATGGCTCGAGGTGGCGAAGATCGAGCCGACCACCCGCGAGCGCTACGAAGACTTGATCCGGCTCTACGTCACGTCGGTCTTCGGCGACCTCCGAGTGGCCGCAGGGGTCGACATCCGCACCGTCGCCGGTCGCCTCGGCCACGGCAGCGGCGGCGCGACGACGCTGAGGATCTATCGACGAACGCCTGACCGAGGTGGACGCCGCCGTCGCGGGGGTGACATCCGGTCCGCGTCCGCACCGCGCACGTATCCGGACCGCGCTCGACACGCTGCGGGCCCGGTCGCCGGCATCCACGACCGATGCGCCATGGTCGACGCGACACGCTGGGCCGAGTACCGGGCCGGGCTCGACGAGCTCGACTCCGAGCTCGCCCGGATCACGGAGCACCACGACCCCGAGGACCTCGACGATCTCCTGTACTCCCATCTCACCCGACTCGAGCTCGACGGCTGGCGCGCACGCGCGACCCACGTCGCGGGAGCGGACGAGCCGGTGTCGGCTTCGCTCGACCTCATCACGTACGCCCACCGGCAGCTCGACTCGCAGCACAACGGTACCGGCCTGCCGAGGGGCGACCTGGAACGGATCATGGACGCAATCCGCGACAGCGTCCCGCGCACCGGCGGCAACGCCGCGCCGCCGGAGGCGCAGAGGCGCAGAGGCGGACTCGGTATGTCGCGGAGCTTCAGTCGCGACGGCGATCCGCTGCTCCTTGGTGGCCTGATCAGCGCCTGGGGAGAATTCGTCGCCGCAGGCCTTCCGGACGTCGTGGAGCGCCTGATCCTCGGGGTGACCCGCCGAGGTCTGAGCCACTCTGCCCGCCGGGGTACGCCCCGGCGGGCATCCCCGGCCCGGGTGAGGTCCGCCTACTCGTCGGTGAAGGTGCCCAAGGTGCGGAAGTCGAGGTAGTCGCCGTCCCCGGCGGGGACGGTCTCGAAGAGAGCGTGCGAACCCCGGTCGGGGTGAGCAGGTGCGCGTGCGCTCAGGCAGCCCGGAACCTACCCACGACACCCGGCGCCACTCCGCCAACTGCGGCGCGGGTCACTGAGGTCTCGGGCTCGGCAGCACGAACGTACGCTGGCATGCCGGTGACCCCGCACCCGCCGATGCTGCCGCGCCGGGTGCTGGCGTCGCGTGCCCGAAGGGCCGCTGTCCTGTGTGACGACGATGTGGGAGGAAGTCGCCGCGGCCCCCTTGGCCGGTCCTGAGATGAGCTTCAGTCGACCGGGTTGGCCCGGGAGAACCGGACCTCCTCGATGTCCAGCCGGGCCTGGACCTGGCGCAGCACGATGTCGTCGATCCGCTGCTCGTCGCGCAGCTCGAGGAGCGCCTCGCGCTTACGGGCGATGAGCGCGAGCCAGAGGCTGGCGTACTGGTCGTCGTGCCGGATCACCGGTTCACCCTCGGCGCCGTCGGCCGCCAGCACCTTGCGCCGTTTCTCGATCTCGGTGCGCACCCGCTCGACCACGCGCTCGTCTGAGCCCAGCTCGGCCGCGGTGGCATCAATCGAGCCGATCGCCGCGTCGGTGGTGAAGACCTCGGCGAAGCGCCGCTCCTCCTCGACGGAGTTGTCGACCGGGAGCCGGGCGAACCGCACCACACGCGGTAACAGCAGCGCCTGCAGCAGAGTCAGCACGATCACCCCGGACGTGATCACCACGATCAGGTCGCGGTCGGGGAACGGCGCGCCGGAGTCCAGCGTGTGCGGCACGGCGAGCACCGCAGCGAGTGAGACCGCTCCGCGGAACCCGGCCACCCCGCTGACCGAACGCTGGCGGGCGCCGAGCCGGCGCAGCCGCTGCGCAGGCCGCCGATCGAGCGCGCGGATGATGTACGGCGTGGTGTAGAGCCAAGCCCAGCGCACCCCGATCACCACCGCGGTGACCAGCAGGACGTCGACCAGCGCGCGGACCACCGGGACGCTGGACAGCTCGCGGATCGCACTCTGGGCTTGGAGACCGACGAGCACGAACAGCACGCTGCTGAGCACCGTCGTCGAGACCGTCCAGAACGGGACGAAAGTCTGCCGGGTGACCGCGCCGGTGATGCGCGGGGTCACCTGGCTCATGAACAGCCCGCACACGACGACCGCCAGCACCCCGGACGCGTGGATCGACTCGGCCAGCAGGAAGGCCGCGAACGGCGTCACCAGCATCGCGATGCTCTCCAGCATCGGGTCGTCCATCCGGCGGCGCAGCTGCCAGCTGACCAGACCCATCAGCGCGCCGGTGAGCACGCCTCCGCCGTACGCCAGGACCAGCAGGCCGCTCACGTGCAGTGGTGTGAGGTGCTCCTCGCCGACGGTGACCCCGACCGCGAGGCCGTAGATCACCAGAGCAGTGCCGTCATTGACCAGGCTCTCCGCGCGCAGGACGGTCACGGTCCGGCGCGGCAGCCTCCGGGCCAGGACGCCGACCGCGGTCGCGTCGGTCGGCGCGAGCGCGGCACCGAGCACCCAGGCCGGTCCCCACTGCAGACCGATCGCGTGCGCCACGGCCGCCACCGCCGCGGCAGTGGCGAGGACCAACACGGTGCTGCTGAGGACCACGACGCGGAGGTTGTTGCGGATCTCCCGCAGCGAGGTGGTCAGGCTCTCCCAGTACAGCAGCACCGGCAGGAACAGCAGCAGCACGACCTCCGGCGGCAGCTGGGCCTCGCGCAGGTGTGGCGCGAAACCGATGAGCACACCCACGAGCACCAACAGGATCGCGGGCGCGACCGGGTAGCGGCGCGCCAGCGCACCGCACATCACCAAGGCGACGCCGAGGACGACCGCCATCTCCAGTCCCAGCACGCACACATCGTGACGGGTTTCTGCGTCAATCTGGGCGCACGTCCCGCTGCTCTCCGGCGGCCGCGGTGCGCTGGTCCGGTTCGTGCTCCGGCTCGAGAGCCGGGGCCGTACCCGGGCCGCGTTCGACGTAGCGTGCTCGACGACATCACAGACCCGGCAGCACTGAGTGCGCCGCTCCTCGAGCCCGAGCGTCTCTGAACTCCCGGTGTCGTCGAGGCTCGCGCCGGGTTCTCCTCGCGCGCCACCGCACGCCGCGGGCTCGGGCCCGCGCCGAAAGTTCCCGAGGCTCCATACTCGTCGCGACCGTTGCTGTCCGGCCTCCACCGATCGAGTTGCGCGCCTGAGCCGTTGACCGTGTCCCCGCCCGTGCCCGGCTTGCACCGCCGGGTGCACACTTCCCGGGTGGATCAGCCTGAGGCTCCCGCACCGACGTCGGCCGAGCCGCCGCCTCCGCCCGAAAAGCCCGCGCACCCGGCAACACACGGGGGCGGGCCCGCGGGCCTGGTGCTCGGAGCGTTGGGGATCGTGTTCGGCGACATCGGCACGAGCCCGCTCTACGCCGTGCAAACCGTGTTCTCGATCGACAACAACGCCGTGCGACCCACGGTGGACGACGTCTACGGCGTCGTCTCCCTGATCTTCTGGTCGGTCACGATCATCGTGACGCTCAAGTACGTCACGCTGGTCCTGCGGGCCGACAACGACGGCGAGGGCGGGATCATGGCACTCGCCGCGCTCGTGCGGGAGGTCTCGTCGCCGTTCGCCCGGCGGGCGGCGGTGGCCCTGGCGCTCGGGGTACTCGGAGCCTCTCTGTTCTACGGAGACTCGTTGATCACCCCGGCGATCTCGGTGCTCTCGGCGATCGAGGGCCTCGAAGTCGCCCGCCCCGAGCTCGCTGAGTTGGTCCTGCCCATCGGGGTCGCGATCCTCACTGCCCTGTTCGTGGCGCAACGCTGGGGCACACATCGTGTGGGGCGGCTGTTCGGGCCCGTCATGGTGCTGTGGTTCCTGACGCTGGCGGTGCTGGGCGTCCCGCACATCGTGCAGCACCCCGGGGTGCTACTCGGCCTCTCGCCGACCTACGCGCTCGCCTTCATCGCCGACCACCCGTACACCGCGTTCATCGCGATGGGCGCCGTCGTACTGGCCATCACCGGTGCGGAGGCCCTCTACGCCGACATGGGCCACTTCGGCCGCCGCCCGATCCGGCTCGCCTGGTTCTCCCTGGTCTTCCCGGCCCTGATCCTCAACTACCTGGGCCAGACCGCGCTGATCCTCGACGACCCGCGAGCGATCGACAACCCCTTCTACCTGCTCGCGCCGGCCTGGGCACGGCTGCCACTGGTCGTCCTGGCCACCGTCGCCACGGTGATCGCTTCGCAGGCCGTCATCTCCGGGGCGTTCTCGGTGTCGCGCCAGGCGGTCCGACTCGGCTACCTGCCCCCGCTGACCGTCCGGCACACCTCCGAGCGGGAGAGCGGGCAGATCTACGTGCCCGCCGTGAACTGGCTGCTCTTCGGCGGCGTCCTCGTCCTGATCCTGGTGTTCGGGTCCTCCGCCAGACTCGCCACGGCATACGGCCTCGCCGTGACCGGCACCCTGCTGCTCACGACGACCCTGCTGCTCGTCTACGCCGCCACCGCCTGGCGCTGGCCGCGCTGGCGGCTCGTGCTCGTGGCCGTCGTGTTCGGCGGCCTGGAGCTGCTGTTCTTCACGGCCAACCTGACCAAGATCACCCACGGCGGGTGGCTGCCGCTGCTCGTCGCGATCGTGGTCGTCACCGTGATGACGACCTGGCAGCGGGGACGTCAGATCGTCACTGGCCGCCGCGCCGATCTGGAGGGCTCCCTCGCGGAGTTCGTGGAGCGGATGCACGTGGAGCGCATCCCGCGCGTGTCGGGTGTGGCCGTGTTCCCGCACCCGACCAGCGAGACGGCCCCCCTGGCACTGCGGGCCAACGTCGAGTTCAACCACGTCCTGCACGAGCGGGTCGTGATCGTGTCCGTGGTGTCGGAGAACGTCCCGCACATCCACATGACCGAGCGAGTGACGGTCGACCAGCTGGGCCCGGCCGACGACGGCATCGTCCACGTCGCCGCCCGCTTCGGATTCCAGGACGAGCAGGACATACCCGCCGTGCTGCGCTACGCCCACGGGCTCGCCCACGAGCTCGACATCGACCCCGCCGAGGCCTCCTACTTCCTGTCCCGGATGTCCCTGGAACGCGGCAGCCAGCCCGGGATGCACCTCTGGCGCAAACGCCTGTTCATCGGGCTCGCCCACAACGCCGCCACCCCGGCCGCCTACTTCAAGCTGCCCGTCGACCGGACCGTGGTGATGGGCTCACGCGTCGAGCTCTGAGGGCTGCGCCGGGCCCGGTCGCGACCGGCTACAGCAGAACCGCTCGACCGCCCCGAACCTGAGGCGATGTCGTTCGGTAGTGCGTCCTGACGAGTGATCCGGCGTGAAGAACGCGTCAGAACAGCTTGTTCCGGTCGCCGGTCAGGTATTGGGTTCCGGTCGCGGTCCGACAGCAGACCCGGTCGTTGGCGCTGGGCTGGGCGGTCCTGCTTCCGCTCGCGGTCTCCGCAGGCTTGAGCCTGCTCCGCGAGTGGGTGGCGAACACGAGCATGGCGCTGATCCTCGTGCTCGCGGTGGTTGCGATCGCCATGCGCCCGTCTCGAAGGCGTGATCTCTGCTGTGGTCGCGGCGGCCTCGTTCGACCTCTTCCTGACCGCGCCGTACTACCACTTCACCATCCGCAGCCCGAGCGACGTCGAAACGGGCGCCCTGCTGCTCGTGGTCGGGATCGTGGTCAACGAGCTGGCTCAGTGGGGTCGTCGCGAGTTGGAGCACGCCTCGGCGCGTGAGGCCTCTCTGGCCCGACTGACGACAGCCGCCCGGATGCGAGCGACGGGGCAGGCTCGGCGGTGTGGCCTCCCAAGGTTGAGGGACCATCCAGTGTCGCGACCGGCCACGCAGCCGCACATACGCAGCGGTGTGTACGTCGTGACGAGGAGAGCGAGCGCACCCCGGGATGGTGAGCCCACACCGGACGGACCCCAGGTGCTGCGCAACGACCGCTCCTCGAAATGCCGCCGCCACTGTTGCGATGCGTCAGGATTAGGCCAACTCAAGTAGACTACTTTTCGATCACGGAGAGCCTCGCCGTCCTTGCCAGTTTTACAGCTTCCTGCAACCTCTTGTAAGATTCTCGGAGCACCAGGTCGGAGTTCTCCAGATCCTTCAACGTCAAGCCGGAATGCTCCTCCGCCCCCACTCCCTCTCTCTCATTGGCCTCGCGTCGAGCGCACGCCGCACGTACGCTTTGCAATGTCTCTTCGTGCCCAGCGTAGAGGGTCGAGTAGTACCAAACGAGCAGGCAGTCGTTTGCGGCATGCCATGCCAACCCCACCTTCTCATCCGCAAAGTATGACTGGAGCTTCCAGTCCACTACCCTGAAACCCACAATAGCCTTCTTATATGCGCTGATCGCTTCCACCCTAAGCCTTGCTAGATCATCTGGGCGAGACGACTTCGTCTCCTGGGCCCTGGTGAAGACATGGACGGAGGCGCGGAACTTCCCGAACACGCGAGCCATCTCCTCGATCATTTCGATCCGACGATTGTACGAATCAATTCGCTCCGCTCGCCGTGACGACCAGAGGTTGAGAGCCAGCCCTACGCCTAGCGACCCAACTACTGCTGCGACGAACGGTCCGAATCCTTGCAGCGCAAGAGCCTGCCAGAAGGGGCGCGCCGAGTCGTTAGCCTGCGCAATCATAAGTGTCATTAGTCAAGCTGCTCCAGCTACATCGGACCGCGAACGTCCTGCGACTGCTCGTCTCTGTGGCCGATCCGTTACCGCGTGCCGCAGCCTCGGCGACCATTCCGATCTTGATCAGGTCCAGCGGGCTGATGAACCCGTCGGCGATGCGGAACCCTCCCGCTTCGCGATGGCGTCGCGCAGCGGCAACGCCCAGTGTTGTTCGATCAACACCAGCGCGGCCGCGAAGCTGTTCAGGATCAGGGAGATGAGGCTGGCCTCGGCGAGGAGAGTTGCTCCCTCCTGCAGCCGGGACGGAGGGCAGCGCTCGCTCGTGCGGATGCGCATTAGCCAGTACCGACACGCCCTGCCCCGGGCGTGGTCCGGCCCACGATCAAAGGTGCGAGGCCGACGCCTCCAGCATGGGGCTGACATATCTGACCGCGACCTGGCTGACCGCGACATTGCTGACCACGATCGAAGCCCCCCGACAGCTGCAGGCGATACCCGTCCAGGGAGAGGCGGCAAGTGAGTCATCCGCGGCGAGCGCGTGCTCCGGCTCGGCCACGCCGGCCGCCCCGCACAGCAAACGCCGTTCCGCGTGCCGGAGATGCCGAGCCGACTGGGCACCATTCGGCTGCCCGCCCTCGACTCGCTGGCCTGGATCGGTGGCCTGGCCACCCTGGCAGCCGTGGGAATCCTCGAGTGGCCGGTGGCCGCCGCGATCGGTGTGGGGCATCTGCTCTCCCACCAGCGGCACCTGCGGCTCCTGAGGGAATTCGGGGAAGCGCTCGGGGAGGCGTGAGCCTCGGGCCTGCGCTGGCTCTGCGGCACGGCCGGGGCGTGATGTCCGGCGGTCGTGCGGGCCCCAGGGGGCGCGATGGCGCGCGGCTCAGCCGTCGATCAGTGACCGAGCAATCATCGCTCGGACCGCAGCCGTCTGCCTGGTCTCGTCCACTTCGGATGAGGACAACGTGGGCACCTCGGCGGATCGTGGGTGCTCGCGATGGCATGGCTCGGGTTCCCATCCGCCCTCGAGAGGAGGGATGTCCGCTGATCAGGACCACGAGGATCCCGAACGTGCCGAACGAGGTGAGCAGGTCGGTGGTGCTGAGCGGGTTGAGCGCGAGCACTCTGGGAAGGTCGGTCATGTCGCATCGTCGTCGAGGGCGGCCCTCACCGCCGCCGTTCACCGTCCGACGCTCGGCAGGCGCGGGCTCACGCTCGGCCAACCGCGGGTGAACGTCGGGCAAGACTACCTGCGGGCGAGCTGTGACCGGCCCTCCTGCAGTCGGCCGTCGGTGCCGGACGGGTCGTAGGCTCCGCCGCATGGCGCACCTGCTCGTCGTGGAGGACGACGACACGATCGGCCGGGCCCTGCGCAGCAGTCTGGCCGTGCACGGGCACGACGTGGTCTGGTGCGCCACCGGTCGCGACGCCCTGGAAGCGGGTCGCGTCGGCGTGTTCGACCTGGTGCTACTCGACCTCGGGCTGCCCGACGCCGACGGGATCGACGTCTGCCGCGACCTACGCCTGACCCAGCCCGGCGCGGTGCTGGTGATGCTGACCGCCCGCGACGCGGAGATGGACGTGATCATCGGCCTAGAGGCCGGAGCCGACGACTACCTGACCAAGCCGGTCGGGTTGGCCGAACTGCACGCGCGGATCTATGCGCATCTGCGCCGCGTCGACACCACGCTACGGTCCGAGCCCGACGACGGCGACGCGACCGCCGCGGTCATCGGTGACCTGGTGATCGACCTGTCCGCCCGGCGCGTTCTCGCGGCCGGGAAGGAGATGCCGCTGCGCGCCAAGGAGTTCGAGCTGCTCGCCCGGCTCGCCGCGCAACCCTCCGCCGCCGTCAGCCGTGAGACCCTGATGACCGAGGTGTGGGACGAGCACTGGCACGGCTCGACCAAGACCCTCGACGTCCATATCGCCGCGCTGCGCCGCCACCTGGCCGACCTGCCCGTCGGCACCGCGCGCCCGAGGATCACGACGCTGCGCGGACACGGATACCGACTGGACCCGCCCGAACCCGCTTGAGCCGAGGACCGGTTTTGCCGTGGCCTTGCCGGAGCGAGGCCGCGGTTAACCGAGACCTGCCTATAGTGACCGGAGTGCAGGTCCCATCCGACGACCGAGCTCTGCAGGCCGTCCCGGATCCCGCGACCGACGAGGCCGTCGAGGAGATCGACCGCGAGCGTGCGGCGTGGCGGATTTCGCGCCGCGCTCGACGAAGGTGACCTCGAGCTCGAGGAGGCCGGACAGCGGCTCTCCGCGGTCTTCCGGGCCCGCAGCCAAGAACGGCTCGATCAGTTGATCGCCGACCTCGACCAGCCCGAGGCACCCGTCGACGTTGGGCTCGATCGTGCGACGCTGCTCCGCGCGGGGCTGCGCATCCTGCTCTTCGCCGTCCTGACTGCGCTGCTGCTGACCGCGCTGCTGCACGGGATCGGCCCGATCGACCGCTACTGACCCCTCTCGCCGCTAGGTTCTGCTGACGTGCGCAAACGGATCGTGGTGCTCACCCTGGGCGCCGCCGTGCTGGCCATCGCCCTGTTCGGGCTTCCCCTGGCCGCCATCGTCGTCACCTACCTGGCCGACGACGAGACCAGCGAGCTCGACCAGGTCGCGAACGTCGCCGCGCTCACCGTGGCCGTCGACCTCGCCCGCGGCAACGCCCCGCACCTGCCCTCGACCACCGAGAACGCCGACGTCGCCCTCTACGACCGCGACGGGAACCGGATCCTCGGCACCGGCCCAGACCGTGCGGACCAGTCGGTGGACGAAGTGCTCGCCCAGAGCGGTCACGACACCGACAACGACGGCGTCGTCGCCGTACCGATCATCGGCGACGACCCGCGCGCCGGCGCGATCCGGGTCTCGAGCAGCCCCGTCGAGGTCTACGCTCAGGTCGGCCTCGTGTGGGGAGCCATGCTCGCGCTCGCCGCCGCGGCGTTGACCGTGGTCTGGCTCGTCGCCCGACGCCAGGCCGGCACGCTCGCCGGCCCGCTCGAACGACTGTCGGCCACCGCCCGTCGCCTCGGCGACGGCGACTTCACGGCCCGTACCGCCCGCGTGGGGATCCCCGAGATCGACTCGGTCGGCGTCGACCTCGACACCACCGCCGAACGGATCGGCGGCCTGGTCGCCCGGGAACGTGCCTTCACCGCCGACGCCTCCCATCAGCTCCGCACCCCGCTGGCCGGGCTCCGGTTCACGATCGAGGCCGCGCTCGACGCGCCCCCACCGCCGGCGGACGGCGACGGAGCGTCCGAGGAGGAGGTGGAGCGGCTGCGCGAGGCGATGCGAGAGGCCGTGCGCGCCTCGGATGGGCTGCAGCGCACCATCGAGGACCTGCTCACCCTCGCCCGCGACACCCACGCGCCGCGAGACGAACTGATCCTCGCCGACCTGCTGGCCGACGTGGCCGGTGAATGGCGGACCCCCGCCGACGCCGCCGGCCGAACCCTCGAGCACGAGGTGACATCCGGCCTACCGGCCGCGGCGGCGTCGGACGCCGCGACCCGGCAGGTGCTCGACGTCCTGGTCGACAACGCCCTGCGCCACGGACAGGGGCGGATCACGATACGGGGACGGGATGCCGCCGGGGCACTCGCCGTCGACGTCCTCGACGAGGGCGAGATCTCGCCGGCCGACTGCGAGCGGCTGTTCACCCGCCGCACGCGACAAGCCGACGGTCACGGCATCGGGCTCGCCCTGGCCCGCAGCCTGGCGGAGGCCGAGGGCGGGCGGCTCATCCTCACCCGCACCCGACCCGCCACCTTCACCGTCCTCCTTCGAGTCGCCGAACCGGCCCCCCTGGCGCCGCCCCTCCCATAGCCGCGTCTGTCCGCCGTGCCTTGCCCTGCGCTAACCCTCCGTTGGGCCCCCGCAGTGACTGCGATCCCTATCGTCGAGACGCCGCCCCGAGGCGGGCGTCAGAACGAGTGGAGCAGGGATGAGATTCGCCGACGCCGAACAGTGGCTGGCCGCGGTGCTGTTGCTGGTGTGGCTGGTCGCCGCCGGGTTGTCGGCCTTCCGACAGGTGCCGCGAGTGAGGCGACTGTCGATGGTCACGCTGACCGGTACCGGGACCGCCGCCGGGCTGTTCGCGCTCCAGGCCGGCGTCGTCGACGCCGTCGCCGACCCGGACGGTATCTCCGCCGCGGACACCCCCGCGCTGCAGTGGCTGGTCGACCACCGCGCACCCTTCGCCACCGCAGCCGCGATGGCGGTCAGCCTGGTCGGCGGGACGGCGGCCATGGCCGTCCTCGCCGCCGTCGTCGTGCTCGTGCTGTGGTTCCGCCGCCGCCGCTGGGAGGCCGGCGTCGTGGCCGTGGCGACGGCCGGCGCCGGCATCCTCGTGGAGACGCTCAAGAACATCTACGACCGACCGCGGCCCCCGGAGGCGACCCGGCTGGTGGTCGAGACCAACCACTCCCTACCGTCCGGACACGCCCTGGGCTCGACCGTGGTGCTCGGGATCGTCGCTGCCGTGGCGGTGCTCGTCCTGCGCGGCACCGCGGCCCGAACAACGGCAGTCGTACTCGCGGCAGTCCTGATCGTCGCGGTCGGACTGTCCCGGCTCTACCTCGGCGTGCACTGGCTCACCGACGTTCTCGACGGCTGGCTCGTCGGAGGGGTCTGGCTCGCCCTGTGCGTCACGGTGCTGTTCCACACCCGCCCGGTCCCGCTGCCCGGCCCGGACCCGGAGCGACCCGCCGGCGACGCCGACCTCCCCGGAGCCGCCGCGGTCGTCGAACCCACCACCGAGATGTCTGCCGGACCGGCGGCGGCGCAGGGCGACTCACGCCGGCCGGAGTGACCTGGGATGCCCCGACCTCGCGCCCTTGCTTGATCTCCTGAGCCAGCGCGCCGGCGGCGATCATGGCGCTGATGCCCACGACAAAGCCGAGGGGCACCGTGCGAGAGAGGAAGTTCGCCAGGAACCCGACACGGGACAGCGGCGCGAGCACCAGCAGCACGGGCCCAGGACGAGCGTGGCGGTCCCGGCCAGCGCGCCGTAGCGCAGGCTGCCCGTCGCGGCCAGCCCGGCCAACGCGGCCGCGAGAATCGCGGCGGTGGCCGAGTCGGCGCCCACGACCAGGTGCCGGGGCGCCGACGAGCACGAACACCACCGCCGGCAGCAGCATCGTGTACGAGCCCGTGACCATCGGCAGGCCGGCGATCCGCGCGTACCCGAGAACCTCGGGACGGCGAGAGCGGCCAGCGTCGCCCCGGCCACGGCCTCCGGCAGCCACCGGCCGCGTTCCACCGGCAAGACCCCGGCCAGCACCGGCACCCGCCACGCCCGCGCGTCCACGCCCTCACCGCATTGATCGGTGCCGCACGATAGCCCGCGCGGGCGCGCACCCGTCGTCCCTCCGGGGTCGGCCACCGGCAACAGCCGGAGGGCACAGGCCATCGCTCACCGAGACGGCGACCGCGGGACACTCTCGCCGCTCAGGACGAGTCCGCGAGCACATCCGGGAAGCCGAACGTCGCGACCAGCGCTGGATCGTGGAACTCGATCACGCGCGCGACGCCGGCGGCGGTGGCGGTCAGCACGACGATGCCGTGTGCGCGGAGCGCGCCGTCGGTGTGCCGGTTGTACACGACGGCGGCGGGCTGGTCGTTGGCCGTCGTGGCGATCATCCGCCAGTCGCCCGGCGCGCCCGGCACGTATGTGGCGAGCATGGGGATGCAGTTCACCCGGCCCGCGTACCACTCGCGGAACGGCGTGGCCTCCAGCGTGGCGTCGGCGCACAGCACCTGTTGCAGCAGGCCGACGTCGGAGCGTTCGAAGGCGGCGATGTAGGCGTTGAGCAGCGCAGTTGCCCGCGGGTCAGTTGGTTCGAGCAGCCCCCTGGGCTCCGGCTGCAGCTCGTTCAGCCGGGCGCGGGCCCGCTGCAGCCCGCTCTTGACCGCCGCGGTGGTGGTGTCGAGGATCTGCGCGGTTTCCGCCGCGGAGAACGCCAGCACTTCGCGCAGGATGAGGATCGCGCGCTGGCGGGCGGGCAGGTGCTGCAGGCCCGCGACGAGCGCCAGCCGGAGCGACTCGCGCGCGACCACCGTCGCGGCCAGATCATCGGCGGCCGGCGTGATCCAGTGGTCCGGCAGCGGTTCCAGCCACGAGACCTCGCCCGCCGCCACCTGGCTGGGCGGGCGACCGGGTCCGTCGTACGGAGCTGACAGGCCCGCGGGCAGCACGCGGATCCGGCGCGGCGTGAGGGCGGTCAGGCAGAGGTTCGTGGCGATCGGGTAGAGCCAGGACCGCACCGAGGCCCGTCGCTCGAAACCGGCGTAGGACCGCCACGCCCGGAGATACGTCTCCTGCACGAGGTCCTCGGCGTGCTGCGCCGAGCCGACCATGATAGCAGTGCGCCAGCAGCTCCCGGCGGAACCGCTCGGTCTCTCGCCGGCGGCGGCGACCCGGATCAGCACCTCACCCCGGCCGGGACGCGGCACCGGTGCGTCCGTGATCAGACTGGTGTCCGGCGGACCCTTCGACGTTGTCTGCTGCGGCGCGCGCATGGTGGCGGGAATTCCCACGGCGATCAGCTCCCCTCTCCTCGGCTCACCTCGTTCCGCCGGCCTCCGGCGGGATGCACTGTCGACCATGTAGACCTCCTCCATCGCAGGAAGGAATCGCTGGTTGCCGTGGCCAGGTCGTGCCGACCAACCACCCCGGTACCCGGGTCGAACGACGGGCTCGGCCGGTCGGGATCGCCGGTGAGCCGGCCCGCCGGGCGTGGCTGCGGCGGATCAGCCCTCGCCGCACTGCTGCACGGTCGCCACCGTCGTCACGGCGTCGTGGCCGTCCCGTCATCGGGGAGGTCGACCTCCGCCTCCGCAACGGCCGCTACAGATCGACCTGACGGTTGCTCCCGTCACCGCGGCCCTGCCCGCCGGCCGCGGTAGCGCGCGGGACGATCTAGGGAGCAGGTCGACCCAGGCGCGGCAGGCGGCGGCGTGCGCGCAGTCGCCGTTCGCGGAGCTGCTCCACCGCCCGCACCCGTAGCGGCGGCAACGGCTCGCCGACGACCCATTCCAGAAGCAGATCCGCCAGGGCGGGGTTGCGGGCGAGGACCGGGCCGTGCAGGTAGGTGCCGACGACCCGGCCCGCCACCACCCCCTCCGTGCCCTGACCGCTGCCGTTGCCCACCCCGGACTCCACCCGGGCCAGCGGTCGGGCGGCCGGACCGAGCCGCGTCGCGCCCCTGTGGTTCTCGAAACCCGTCAGGAGCGCCCCGGCGAGCTCCGGCACCAGTGGCGTGGCCAGGACCTCACCCACAGCCCGCCGTGCCCGCCGCGTCGTTGTCACGTCGAGCACGCCCAAACCCACGTGGTCGGTTCCGTCCGGGCCGGCGAAGCGCTCGCCGAGGATCTGCAGGCCGGCGCAGACCGCCAGCACGACGGCGCCACGCTCGACCACACCGCGCAGCCCAGGCTCGCGGGCGGCACGCTGCACAGCCAGGACCTGAGCAGAGTCCTCTCCTCCGCCGAGGACATAGATGTCGCAGCCCGTCGGCACCGTGCCCATGACGGTCACGATCTCGGCGGGGCGTCCCCGCCAGCGCAACCGCTGCCGGAGCACCTCGGCGTTCCCCTTGTCGCCGTATGTGCCCAGGAGGTCCGGTGAGACCAAGGCGATACGCACCGCGGACTCCGTGGACAACCGGCTCACCCGGTCCCGTTCGACTTTGCGCTCCCGTCGTCGGCAATGGTGCGGGCCAGCCGCGACCGCGCGGCGAGGAACGCGGTGTAGTCCGCAGCCACGTCGACCCGACCACCCAACCGGCGCGCGGCGACCACCGGATCCGCCTCCACCTCGTGGTCGACCTCGGCGTAGGCGAGCCGGACCGCCACGTCCGTCGCCCGGTCCCCGCTGGCCACCACCCGCCGGCCCCGTAACCGCTCGAAAGGCACGTCCCACAGCCAGGACGGGTCGCGCCCGTCCGCCTCCCTGGAGTTGACTGCGATCACCACCGCGCTCGGCGAGGCCTCGATCACGGCGAGCGTCTCCGACCAGCCCGCGGGGTTCTTCGCCAGCAGCAGCCGGGTCTCCCCGTCCGACCGCGGAAACGACCGGTACCGACCCGCGACCTCCGCCAGGCCGGCGATGGCATCGACCGCCCGGTCGGGCGGCACGCCGTACGCGGCCGCGGCGGCGACCGCGAACGAGGCGTTGACCAGGTTCGCCGTACCGGGCAGCCGCAGGTCCAGGATCCGCCGGTGCCCGTCCGGACCGATCAGCTGCCCGTTCTCGCTCACGGTCCACGCGGCCGACGGCTCGCTCAGCGCACACCCGGTGCACCTCCACGTCGTGGCCATGGGGTCGATGTGGCCGCCGCACAGCAGGCAGGTGACGCCGTCGTGCCGCCACGTCCTGGGCGGTGCCACCCAGATCCGGTGCTCGGCCGCCTGCGCCGCCGCGACGACCAGCGGGTCACCGGCGTTGGCGATGACCGTGGTCTGCGGGCTCGTCAGCAGTGCCGCCCTGATCCGGCGGACGACCGAAGCGACCTCCCCGACGCGGTCGAGCTGATCCCTGCTCATGTTCAGCAGCACGACGAAGGCCGGCCGGGTCTCGGCGATCACCCCGGGGAGGTAGCCCTCGTCGATCTCCAGCACCGCGCTGTCCGCGTCCGGATCGTCGAGCAACGCGACGAGCGCCCCGTCGGCCATGTTCGCCCCGGTCCGGTTCCATGCGGGACGCGACCGGACCCCGAACGCGGCGGCAAGCATCGCCGTCGTCGTCGACTTGCCGTTGGTGCCGGACACCAGCGCGACCGGCCGGGAGGTCGCCAGCTCGCAGAGCAGCCCCGGAGCGAGGGCGAGCGCGACCCGCCCGCCGAGAACTCCACCGGGCCGGCCCAGCGACCGGCACAGACTCGTCGTCAGGCGCCCGGCGCGAGCAGCGAGCCGGGCACGAGTAGGCGGCGGGGCCGGCACGGCCTCAGCGGGCACCGCTCGGGCCGGTTGCGCCCGCATGCCGGGCGAAGACCAGGACACGCACCAACGATGACCCCATCGAGGTTAGCTTCCGGCAAACCGAGTGCTCACAGCCGACCAACTCCGTCCCCACCGGCCTCCGGCGAGTCGACGCCATGAATCCGCTCCCGCAGGAGAAGAGGCGCCGCCATGCCGCCGTAGTACGTGCCCTCGGTGGTGCGCCGGCACGCGCCATGATGACGTGCCGTCGTGGCGAGCCGCCGTCATTTCTGGTGATCCGCTCGGTCCCCGCGTGCCGCCGCAACGGCCGTCGACAGAGAGATCACCGTTCGACGATTGATCGACTAGGGCGGCGTGGAATCAAACGTGATGCGAAATCTCGTCGTACACAGCAGTCAGACGCAACTCCAGTGAGCGTTTCCGCAGGTAGAGAGCCTGCAGCAGGCCTGTGATGAGCGCCTCGACGGTCTCCTGAAGCGGGTGTCGCAGGTTCGAATCCTGCCGGGGGCACCACCTCCGACCAGCGGTTTCGCTGGGCCGGAGGTTTCACCGTCGGCCCGACCGGCCCCTACCTCTCGATCGCCGACGATCTCCGCCAGCAGATCACCTCCGGACGGCTGGCGCCCGGCGCTCAGCTCCCGACCGTCGCCCAGCTCGCCGTGCCCTATGGCGTGACGGTCGGAACGCCCACCGTGCGATGGCGAAACTCAAGCAGGAGGGCCTGATCGACGTCGCTCGTGGCAAGCGGGCGACGGTGGCGAGGCCGGAGTCGGAGTCGGAGTCGGAGTCGGAGTGACAGCGCGACACACCGACGGAACGTCGCGCCGCAGAAACCGCAGAAATCCCGGTTCGGGCGGAGTTCTGCGGTTTCTGCGGCTGACTCTTCGACCTCAGCAGATCCCACAACGAGGGCGAATATCTCCCGGCGGTGCGCTTGCGTCGCCCGGCCGGCAGCCGATCGCCCGCCTGTGCGGCCGCCGACGGAAGGGGCTTTGGACCAGGTGAATTTCCTACTGAAATGTCGGGTATTCCCCCGACCCGGACTGGGGCCCGCATTCGAATGGCGTCGGGACAACCCTCTGTCTCATTCGCCGCCCTCCCCCCACTCTGGTCGCCCTTCGCCCCGGCAATCGGCCGATGGCGAATGGACCAAGGAGGGCCATGCTCACGACCATTCTCCGGAGATCCGCTCGACTCTCGGTCGGCGTCCTCGCCGCCGGACTGCTCGTCGGCCTCGCATCGCCGGCAGTCGCCGCCACCACCGCGACGCCCACCGCGACGCCCACCGCGACGCCCACCGCGACGCCCACCGCGGCCGCGACCCTCCTGCCCGCCGGTCCGCACGACAACCGGAAGGAGAGGGCCCGCGACCGTAAGGCGCTGGCCCTGATCAACCAGGAGCGCGCGAAGGCGGGGTGCGCGCCGTTGACCAAGGTCGAGAAGCTGCAGACGGCGGCCCGCGAGCAGAGCGACGCGCAGGCCGGACGCGACCGCATGGGGCACGACGGGGCGAACGGCAGCACGGCCAACGACCGCTTGAGCGGGATGGGCTACCACCAGTGGGGTGAGAACGTGGCGCAGTACGGCTCCGCGGATGCAGCCGTCAACGCCTGGATGAACAGCGCCCCCCACCGGGCCAACATCCTCAACTGTGCGTTCACCGAGACCGGCCTCGACAGCGAGAAGAGCAAGACGAACGGCCAGATCTACTGGACGCAGACGTTCGGCGGCTGATCACCGTCGACCGCGCCGGCTTGTGGCCGGCACAGCGCAGTCGAACGGACGCCGCTTGACCCGGGTGGGCGACCCGGCGATCTCGGGTTCGTCCATCCACCGTCAGCCCCGACCCACAACGGGCCGGGGCTGTCGCACATCCGGGGACTGGCACCGGCCGGCGAGGCTGACGCTGCATGCGAGGCGGACGACGACTCCCTGCCATCGCCTGCGGCAGACCGCATGTCGGAGCGGGAGTATCCGGCCCCTCGTTCCACCGGTCCAGCCCGGTCGGACCCCATGCTGAGCTGGACTACCGAAGGTCCCCTTGAGTGCGGTCCACGACTTGTGAAGACCCTGCGCTGCCTCCCGGTCCTGCACGGTGCGTCCCAGCACGTGGCGCCGTGAGCCGCCCGGGCGCCAGAGCCACGACCCTTGACCCTCGTCAGTGTGCGTCTAGACTTACCGTTCGTGCCGGCTTACGGAGACGCAGGGCTGGGGCTGCTCGGCGACCCCAGCCGGCGGGCCATCTTCGAGCTGCTCGCGCGCCGGCCCAGCTCGGTACAGCAGCTCGCCGACGAGCTGCCGATCAGCCGGCCGGCGGTGTCGCAGCACCTGCGGATGCTGCGCGAAGGCGGGCTGGTGGTCAGCCGGGCCGAGGGCACCAGGCGGATCTACCAGCTCAACCCAGAGGGCGTGACGGCCTTGCGGACCTGGCTGGACGGGGTGTGGAGCGACGCCCTCACCGGGTTCCACAAGACCGCCGAGGCAACGTCGCCCGGCCTGAGCTCCGACGCGGACTCCGTCCCCGGACACGAGGAGTTTCAATGACCGTGTCACGCCGCTGTGGCTGCCGGGGCTGGTGCCTCGGTGGTGAAGCGGCGGTTGTCACGGAGCAGGGCCCAGATGAGGTCGACCAGACGGCGGGCGAGCGCGATCAGGGCTTGGGTGTGCCGTTTCTTCTCGGCTTTCTTCTTGTCGTAGAAGGCGCGGGAAGGGCCGTCGGGGCGTCGGATGGCCGAGAGCGCGGCCATGTAGAACACCCGGCGCAGCCCGCGGTGATAGCGCTTGGGGCGGTGCAGGTTCCCGCGGATCCGCCCGGAGTCGCGGGGGACGGGCGCCAAGCCGGCGTAGGCGGCCTGCCTGCTCGAGGTGCCGAACGCGGCGACGAGGTTCCCGCCGGTGTCGGCGAGCAGTTCCGCGCCCAGGATCGGGCCGAACCCGTCGACACTGGTGATGATCTCGGCGTGCGGGTGGGCGGCGAAGCGGGCCCCGAGCTGCTTGTCGAGGTCTTTGATCTCGCGGTCCAGGTCGAGCAGCTGCCGGGCCAGCCGGGCGATCAGCGGGGCGGTCACCGCCTCGCCGGGCAGCGCCACGCTCTGCCCGGCGGCCACCTGCACCGCGGTGGTGGCCATCGCGGCGATACCGGGCGCCCAGGCCCGCTGCTCCCGCAGGAAAGCGGCGACCTGGTCGACCCCGGCCGCGCGCAGCGCGGCCGGGGTCTGGTAGCCGCGCACCAGGATCAACGCCGAGCGGGTGGTGTAGTCGAAGGCCT
>NZ_JBEZDN010000055.1:0-49181 GCF_040648315.1 Pseudonocardia sp. NPDC049154 | reverse complement strand
TATAGGTGACTGGTGATCAGACTTGTGCTGTTCCTCTGACGGCCGGGGCGGGCCGCCGCGCCGCCCCCCTGGCCGGGGGGTTCGGCGCCGGCCGCGCCCGCGGCGGTGCCGTCGCCGAGCTCGGGCACCGGTTGGCCGCGGCCGACGGCCTGGTGCACGCGACGCCCGTCGGAATGGCCGAGCACCCCGGCCTCCCGCTGCCGGCGGCGATGCTGCGCCCGGAGCTCTGGGTCGCCGAGATCGTCTACCGGCCGTTGGAGACCCCGTTGCTGCGGGCCGCGCGGGCGCGCGGTTGCCGCACCCTCGACGGCGGCCGGATGGCCGTGCACCAGGCCGCGGAGGCGTTGCGGCTGTTCAGCGGCCGCGAGCCGGACCCGGCGCGGATGCTGCGCCACCTCGCCGAGCTGGTCGGCGCGGAGTCTGCGGGTCCGGCCGAGGGGGGTGCCGACCGTGTCGCGTGAGCCCCGGACCGCCATCGCCACGGTCTGTCTCTCCGGCGCGCTGGAGGACAAGCTGCCCGCCGCGGCGGCCGCCGGGTTCGACGGCGTCGAGGTCTTCGAGCCCGATCTGGTCGCCTCGCCGCTGCCGCCGGGCGAGGTGCGGCTGCGCTGCGCCGACCTCGGCCTGTCGATCGACCTCTACCAGCCCTTCCGCGACCTGGACTCGACCGACCCGGAGCGGTTCGCGGCGAACCTGCGGCGCGCGGAGCACAAGTTCGACGTGATGGAGGCGCTCGGCACCGACACGGTGCTCGTCTGCTCCTCGGCCGCGCCCGACGCCGTCGCCGACGTCGACCTCCTCGCCGAGCAGCTCCACGCCCTGGCCGAGCGCGCCGCCGCCCGCGGGCTGCGGATCGCGTACGAGGCGCTGGCCTGGGGCCGGCACGTGAACACCTACGACCGCTCGTGGGAGGCCGTCCACCGGGCGGACCACCCCGCGCTCGGCCTGTGCCTGGACAGCTTCCACATCCTGTCCCGCGGGTCGGACCCGGCCGCGATCGCCGACATCCCTGGCGACAAGCTGTTCTTCCTCCAGCTCGCCGACGCGCCGCACCTGTCGATGGACGTGCTGCAGTGGAGCCGCCACCACCGGCTCTTCCCCGGCCAGGGCGCGTTCGACCTCCCCGGCTTCCTCGCCCCGGTGCTCGCCGCCGGCTACGCGGGGCCGCTATCGCTCGAGGTGTTCAACGACGTCTTCCGGCAGGCCGACCCGGGCCGCGCGGCCGTGGACGCCCACCGGTCCCTGCTGGCGCTCGCCGAGGCCACCGCCGCGCGGGGCGAGGGCGCCGATCCCGTGGCGGAAGCGGCCCCCGAGCTGCACGGACACGCCTTCGTCGAGCTCTCGGCGGACGAGTCGCTGGCCCCGGTGCTGGCCGCGCTCGGGTTCGCCCGCACCGGCCTGCACCGCACCAAGCCGGTGGAGCGGTGGGAGCAGGGCGGGGCCCGGATCCTCGTCAACCGCTCCGGCGGCCCGGTCGCGGTCGCCGCGCTGGCCGTCGAGTCGGCCGACCCGCCCGCCGCCGCGCGGCGCGCGACCCGGCTGAGCGCACCCGTCCTGCCCCGGGAGCGCGGGCCGGCCGAGGCCGACCTCGCCGCCGTGACTGCGCCCGACGGCACGGCGCTCTTCTTCTGCCGCACCGGCGCCCGTGCCGTCGAGGGGGCGGACTGGACCGGCGACTTCGTGCCCACCGGCGAGACCGCGCCGGGGATCGGGGTGACCGGGATCGACCACGTCGGCCTGGCCCAGCCGTTCGACCACTTCGACGAGGCCGCGCTGTTCTACCGCACCGTGCTGGGCCTGGAACCGGACGCGACCGGTGAGTTCGCCGCACCGTTCGGCCTGGTCCGCAGCCGCGCCGTCGTCGACGCGCAGCGCCGGGTCCGGCTCGCGCTCACCGTGTCGCTGCTGCGGCGGGGCGAGTGGGCGCCGGGGGTGTCCGAGCCGCAGTACGTCGCCCTGGTCGTCGACGACGTCCTCGCCGCCGCCCGCGCCGCCCGCGCGGCCGGGGCGCCGCTCCTGGCGATCCCGGACAACTACTACGCCGACCTCGACGCGCGGCTCGCCCTGTCGAAGGACCGGCTGGCCGCCTATCGCGACCTCGGAGTGCTGCACGAGGAGACCGCCGGGGGCGCCTACCTGCAGGTCTGCACCGAGGTGCTGGGCGGGCGGGTGTTCCTCGCGCTGGTCCAGCGCGTCGGCGACCACGACGGCTACGGCTGGACCGACGCCCCGGTCCGGATGGCGGCGCACCGCCGCCGGCGGCTCGCTCGGGAGCGCGTGCGCGCCTGAGCGGGGCTGTGAGTGAATGGGGGCGTGCAGACCCGGGTCCTCGTCGTCGACGACGACCCGGCCATCGCCCGGGCCCTGCGGATCAACCTGACCGCGCAGGGCTACCACGTGACCCTCGCCGGCGACGGGGCCACGGCGCTGCGGGCGGCCGCGGACCGGCACCCGGACGTCGTCGTCCTCGACCTGGGCCTGCCCGACCTCGACGGCGCGGACGTCATCGCCGGCATCCGCGGCTGGAGCCCGGTCCCGATCATCGTGCTGTCCGCGCGGACCGACTCCGGGGAGAAGGTGGCCGCGCTCGACGCGGGCGCGGACGACTACGTCACCAAACCCTTCGGCATGGACGAGCTGCTGGCCCGGCTGCGCGCGGCCGTCCGGCGGGCGGGGGCGGCCGCGCCGACCGGTGAGCCCGTGCTGCGGCTGGGCGAGCTGACCGTGGACCTGCAGGCCAAGCGCGTCCACCGGGGCGACGCCGAGGTGCACCTGACGCCGACCGAGTGGGGCATCCTGGAGATGCTCGCCGGGCACCGCGGCAAGCTCGTCGGGCAGCGGGAGCTGCTGCGGCAGGTGTGGGGGCCGCACTACGAGGAGCGCACCAACTACCTGCGGGTGTACCTGGCACAGCTGCGGCGCAAGCTCGAACCCGACCCCGCGCACCCGCGGTACCTGATCACCGAGGCGGGGATGGGCTACCGGCTCGACGTCTGATTCCCGCCGGAACTCCGGCGTCGCCGCTGGTGGGGTGAAGGCATGGATCTCGCGGAGGAGCTCGACGGCACCGGTGTCGCGCACGTCCCGGGCGTGCTGTCGCCGGAGGAGTGCGCCGGGGTGGCGGCGCTGTTCGCGGACGACGCGCGCTTCCGCAGCACCGTCGTCATGGCCCGGCACGCGTTCGGCGAGGGGACCTACCGCTACTTCGCCGACCCGCTCCCGGACGTGGTGCAGCGGCTGCGCGAGGACTGGTACCCGCCGCTGGCGGAGATCGCGAACCGCTGGGCGGAGCGTCTCGGCGAGCGCACCTTCCCGCCGACGCTCGCCGGGCTGCGGGCGGAGTGCGCGGAGCGCGGCCAGCGCCGGCCCACCCCGCTGCTGCTGCGGTACGGGCCGGGTGGGCACAACCGGCTGCACCAGGACGTCTACGGCGACCTGACCTTCCCGCTGCAGCTGCTGGTGATGCTCAGCCGGCCCGACGTCGACTTCACCGGCGGCGAGAGCGTGTTCGTGGAACAGGTGCCGCGGCAGCAGTCGCGGCCGATCGTCGTGCGGCCGGGGCAGGGCGACGCCGTGGTGTTCCCGGTGCACCACCGCCCCGTCCGGGGTTCGCGCGGGGACCACCGCCGGCTGCTGCGGCACGGGGTCTCGGCGGTGCACACGGGGGAGCGGGTCGTGCTGGGGATCATCTTCCACGACGCGCCGTAGTGACCGCCCGGGAGTGACGACGGTCGTCACGCCGGCCGGACCGGGTGGGGCAGGGCCCCGCATGCGACGATCCGGTCCGTGGACCCGACCGCGACCGAGGACGCCCCCCGCTGGTTCCGGACCGCACTGGCCGAGCCGCCGGCGCACCGCGACACCGAGGTGGAGGGCGCCCGCGTGCACTACCGCGCCTGGGGCGAGGAGGGCCGGCCCGGGCTGGTCCTCGTGCACGGCGGTGCCGCGCACTCCGGCTGGTGGGACCACGTGGCGCCGTTCTTCTCGGCCGGCGCCCGGGTCCTCGCGCTCGACCTGACCGGCCACGGCGACAGCGACCACCGCGGCGCCTACGACCTGGACCTGTGGGCGCGCGAGGTCATGGCGGTGGCGGCCGCGGGCGGCATCGCCGGACCGCCGACCGTGATCGGTCACAGCATGGGCGGCTGGGTGACCGCGACCGTCGGCGCGCGGTTCGGCGCCGAGGTCGACGGCATCGTGATCGTCGACTCGCCGCTCAACGAGCAGCCGCCCGAGGAGGAGCGGCTGCGGCGCAAGACGCGCACGGCGAAGGTGTACGACGACCGCGAGACGATCCTCGGCCGGTTCACCACCATGCCGGCCCAGGAGATTCTGCTGCCGTACGTGCGCCGGCACATCGCCGAGGAGTCGGTGAAGGCGGTGGCGAACGGCTGGAGCTGGAAGTTCGACCCGAGCCTGTTCGCCGAGCGCGTGCTGCTGCGGGACCTGCTGCCGGAGCTGAAGTGCCGCGCCGGATTCCTGCGCTCCGAGTTCGGGCTGGTCCCGGACACGATGGCCGGCGAGATCGACGCCCTGCTCGGCCACCGCGTCCCGATCGTCGACCTCCCCGCCACGGGCCACCACCCCATGCTCGACCAGCCGCTGGTGCTGGTCACCGCGCTGCGCGCCCTCCTCCGGCAGTGGGCGGTGGACTCGCTCCCCGACTGAGGTTCGTGGGGCCCGATGGGGCGAGGGCGGCGAGGGCGCTCATCAGGGAGGTGCCGGGGTCGCCGACGGGGTCGGCCGAGCCGATCCGCTCGACGATCCGGGCCCCGATCTCCGTGGTGCTCGCGCCCATCGCCGGGCCGGCGAGGGCGGGCAACGACGCCAGCACCGCGGCCGTCGCGCCCTCGACCGCCAGGGCCGCCTCCCGTTCGCCGAGCGCCGCGAGGCACAGGGCGGCGGAGAGGGCGGCCGCGGCGGGGTTGGCGAGCCCCTTGCCCGCGATGTCCGGGGCCGAGCCGTGGACCGGCTCGAACATGCTGGGCGCGGTGCCGAGCGGGTTGTGGTTCGCGCTCGCCGCGAGGCCCAGCCCGCCCTGCACCGTGGCGCCGAGGTCGCTGATGATGTCGCCGAAGAGGTTGTCGGTGACCACGACGTCGAACCGGCCGGGGTCCAGCGGCAGGTGCAGGCACATCGCGTCGACGTGCACGTAGTCCCGCTCGACGTCCGGGAAGTCCTCGCCCACCTCCGCGACGACCTCCTCCCACAGCCGGCCGGCGTGGGTGAGGATGTTCGTCTTGTGGCACAACGTGAACCGCTTCCGGCGGGCGCACGCCAACCGGAACCCGAACTCCACGATCTCCCGGGTCGCCGGGACCGTGGACACCGAGTGCTGCAGGGCCACCGCCTCGGCGGTGCCGGCGTGCACGGTCTCGCCGCCGCCGGTGTAGAGCCCTTCGGTGTTCTCCCGCAGGATCACCAGGTCGCAGTTCTCCGGCGTGACGCCGCGGACCGGGGACTCGACGCCCGGGTAGAGCCGGACCGGCCGCACGTTCACGGACTGCCGCAACGCGATCCGCAGCGCGACGATGAGCCCGCGCTCCAGCACGCCCGGCGGCACCCGTGGGTCGCCGACCGCGCCGAGCAGGATCGCGTCGTGCCGGCGGAGGGCCTCGCGGGTCTCGCCGGGCAGCACGATCCCGGTGCGCAGGTAGGGCTCGGCGCCGAGGTCGTAGTCGGTGGTCGAGGCGGTGAAGCCGAACCGGGCGGCCGCCGCGCGGACACAGTCCACCGCGACGGCCGTGACGTCCGGCCCGATCCCGTCCCCGCCGACGACGGCCAGGTCGTACATCCGCTGGGCCGATGATTCGCTCACGCGCGGCCCCCGGCCAGCGCGAAGTCGCGCCAGTCCTTGCCGCCCACCGGTTCCGTGTCCACCCACAGCGCGGTGATGCACTCCGGGCAGACGTAGGCGACGGTCGCCAGGTCGGCGTGCACGTCCACCCGCGACCCCAGGTCCTCCGGCCCGAGCACGACCCGGCCGACGATCGCCTCCCAGCCGTCGCCGAGGGGCCCGAGGACGGTGTCGCAGTGCCGGCACGCCGCGTGCCGCGTCCCCGCGTCGTCGGCGAAGGTGACCAGTGAGGCGCCCCAGATCCCTCGTGAGTGACGATCACCGCTATGGCGACCCTCGGCACTCACAAGCGCAACCATTCGCGCCCGCCGAGCATCCCGGATCGACGCACGCAGGGACTCGGTGCCGGCCGGGTCGACCACTCCCGACGAGGAGAAGGCCACGCCGTACAACCGCGCCGCCGCGTCCAGCGACACCGCCCCGGCCTCCACGTCCGCGGCGACCCGCGCCGGGTCGCGGAGCAGCGGGTCGCCGTAGCCCCCGCCGTTCTGGACCGTGCACTCGAAGACGTCCCCGTGGGCGATCCGCGCGGCGGGGGAGACACCCGGCAGCACCTGGTGCTCGCCCGCCAACTCGGTCAAGGCGCCCACCGGACGCCCGGAACCGAGGTGGTCCAGCACCCCGGAGCCGGTGACCCGCTCGAACCGCGCGCACGAGCCCGGCAGCCCGCCGAACAGGCCGGTGCGGTTCGGCACGGCGACGCCGTGCGTGCCCAGCACGCCCGTCACCTCGGTGGTGTCGATCGGGGTCAGGGCGAACTGGATGCCGTTGCCGCCGCGGAACGTGCCGGCGCCGCCGGAGTCCGGGACCTGCCGCCGCCACAGGTAGAGCAGCGGGTGCCGCATCTCCTGCTGCTCGACGTCCGTGGCCCCGCCGGCGAGGATCACCATCGCCCCGCCGGCGTCGACCCCGTCGCGGAAGGAGAACGCCGGCCCGCCCCACAGCAGCGAGTCCATGTACATCGAGGCGAACGGCTCGCCGTGCTGGTCGATCCCGCCGAACTGGTTGAGCTGCCACGAGCCGTCCGACGGGCCGAACGCGTGGTTCTCGTACTTCTCGCTGAACGACAGCATCTTCGCGATCGTGCCGCCCGCCGAACAGGTGGCGGTCCAGTTCGCGCCCGCCGCGCCGCCGGACACCGGCATCGGCTCGACGGCGGTGACGCACAGCCCGTCCGGCGCCACGACCTCGACCGGCCGCATCAGCCCGTGGTTCCACGCGATGTCGGACCCGAAGGTGCACAGCATGAGCGTGGCGACGGCGCCGAGCAGGCCGCCGCGCGTCGTCATGCCGTAGGCGGGGGACTGGGGGCTGGAGTCGGAGAAGTCGAAGACGATGCGGTCGCCCGTCTTCGTCATCCGGCACGGGACCTGCAGCAGCTCGATGTCCCCGTCGGCGGTCCCGGCCGGCCGGTCCAGGTAGGACGTGTGCTCGTACACCCCGTCCGGCAGCTCGCGCAGCATCGCCCGCAGCTCGGCCTCGGAGTTGTCCAGCGTGCGCTCCATGGTGGCCCTGACCTGCGCGGCGCCGTAGCGGTCGCACAGCTCGTGGAAGCGCTGCTCGGCCACCCGCAGGCCCGCCAGGAAGGCGCGGAAGTCGTTGGCGACCGTGTCGTGCATGCGGGAGTTGAGGACGATCGTGTCCCACAGCTCCTGGTTGAGCACCTCCCGGCGCACGATCCGGCCCGGCGGGATCCGGATGCCCTCCTGGAACACGTCCGTCGCCGTGGTGCACCAGCTGCCCGGGTCCATGCCGCCCAGGTCCACCTGGTGCGCCATGCAGCCCAGCCACGCCACGATCTCGCCGTCCCGGAAGACCGGCTTGCAGAACTGGACGTCGTTCTGGTGCATGGCCGCGAGGTACGGGTCGTTGATGATGAAGACGTCGCCCGGCTCGATGTCGTCGTAGCGGTCGAGGAAGACCTCGATCGCCATGGCGCCCGTGTAGATGGGCGTGAGCAGGTACGTCCCGATGATCGCCATCTCGCCGGCGGCGGTGTAGATGCCGAAGTTGTAGTCCGTGGCGTGCACGACCGGTGAGCCGGAGACGTGCTCGACCGTCGTGGCGCCCTCGGAGTTGATGGACCAGAGCTTGTGCCGGATGACCTCGTAGGTGACCGGGTCGACTGCGGTTGTCATTCTCGTTCTCCCTCAGCGGTTCCGGACGACTCAGCGGTTCCGGATGACGATGTCGCCGGAGCCGTCCACCTCGGCGTCCTGGCCCGGGCCGATCACGACCGTGGTGTCCCGCAGCTCCACGATCGCCAGCCCCTCGATGTGCAGCCCGTCGTGCAGGTGCTCGGCGCGGTAGACCGTGGCGTCGCGCCACTCACCGCCGGAGAACACCCGGCGTAGGCCGGGCTCACCGGCCTTCGCGCCCAACGCCCCCGTGTCGAAGTCCGCCTTGGGCACCGGGCTCGTGGCCACCACCCGGAAGGTCGTGATCTCCACGCCGCCCTCCAGGAACGCGGCGCCCTTGCCGAACCGGCCCTCGTAGACCTCGACGAAGCGCTCGACCATGCCGTTCACGTCCGCCGCGGTGAGCACGTCGGACTCGAACGGAACCGTGAGCACGTGGATCTGCGCGCGGAAGCGGATCTCCACCGAGCGCACGTAGCGGATGGAGTCCTCGGCGGCGCCCGCCGCCACGAGGTCCCGGCGGGCGCGGGCCGCGAGCTCGTCGAACGTCGCGTCGAGCTCGGCCGGCGGGAGCGCGGACGCGTGGTCAGTCGTGCCGGGCGGGGTCTGCATCGGCTTGGACAGCTCCTCGACCATGGTCAGGTCGGAGCAGCCGATCCCGAACGCCGAGTGCACGGACGCGGTGATCGGCACGACGATCTGCGGACAGCCCAGCTCGGCGCCGTAGGAGAAGGCGTGCAGCGGGCCCGCGCCGCCGTAGGCGAACACGGCGAAGTCCGTGGGGTCGTACCCCTGCTCGACGGTCACCTGCCGCACCAGGTCCGCCATGCGGGCGTCGACGATCGTCTTGATGCCCTCCGCGGCCTGCTCGACGGTGAGTCCGGTGGGTTTCGCGACGTGCTCGTCGATCGCGGCACGGGCCTTGTCGACGTCGAGGGTGAGCCTGCCGCCGAGGAAGTTGTCCGGGTTGAGGTAGCCGAGCACGAGGTCGGCGTCCGCGACCGTGGGCAGGGTGCCACCACGGCCGTAGCAGGCGGGACCGGGGCGTGCGCCCGCCGACTCGGGGCCGACCTGCAGCACGCCGCCCCGCACCGAGGCGATCGAGCCCGCGCCCGCGCCGATCGCCCGCACCGCCACCGAGGGCAGGGCGAGCTCGTCGCGCCCGATCAGGGTGGTGTTGGACATGACCGGGCGGCCGTCGAGCACCAGGCCGACGTCGAAGCTGGTGCCGCCCATGTCCGTGGTCACCACGTTGCGGTGGCCGGACCGCGCGCCGAGGAACTGCGAGGCGACGACCCCGCCGACCGGCCCGGACATCACCGTCGCGGCCGCGCGCTTCTCCACCTCCGCGAAGGTGGCCAGGCCGCCGTTGGACTGCATGAGCAGCGGGTCCGCGCGCAGCCCGGCCGTCGCCAGCGTCGACTCGAAGGAGTCCAGCGAGGTCTTGAGGACGGGGCGCAGGCTGGCGTTCACCGCCGTCGTCAGCGTGCGCTCGTACTCGCCGATGCGGGGCAGGAACTCCGACGACAGCGTGACGCTCGCGCCCGGCACCTCCTCGGCGATGATCTCCGCGACCCGGCGCTCGTGGGCCCCGTTCGCGAAGGACCAGAGCAGCGAGACCGCGAAGACCTCGGCGCCGGCCTCACGGAGCTCGGCGACCGCGCGCCGGACGTCCGCCTCGTCCAGCGGGGAGACCACGCGCCCGGCGTAGTCGATCCGCTCGGTGACCTCGGCGGTCAGCCGGCGGGGGACGGCCGCGGGCTGCTTGACGAGCGTGCGGAAGCGCTTGACCTCCTCCTCGTCCAGCCCGATCCCCTTGAACCCCCGCATGATCGTGAGGGTGTCGCCGAAGCCGCGGGTCTGGATCAGGCCCACCTTCTTCGTGCGGCCCTCCAGCATCGCGTTGGTGGCGATGGTGGTGCCGTGGGCGAACACCTCCACCGCGCCGAGCAGCTCCGCGAGCGGGACGCCGCGCTCCTCGGCCGCGAGCTCGAGGGTGTCCAGGACGCCCTGGGCCGGGTTGTCCGGCACGGTGGAGGACTTGTAGCGGCCGACGCTTCCCGTCCCGTCGATCACCACCGTGTCGGTGAAGGTGCCGCCGATGTCGGAGGCGACGTAGTAGGTGGGCATCTCACTCCCTTGGTCGGGCCCGGAGTTCGGCGATCGTGGCCTCGATGTGCGCGCGGGCCAGGCGCTCGGCCGCGGGGCCGTCGCCGGCCTCGATCGCGCCGACGATGGCGGTGTGCTCGGCGACCGCCCGAACCGCGCTGTCCCGCTCGACGAGCGCGACGGGTGCGAACACCTGCGCGGTCATCCGCAGGACGGGGGTCTGGGCGACGACGAACTCGTTGCCGGACAGGTGGACCACGTCCTCGTGGAACGCGACGTCGAGCGCCGTGTAGGTCTGCGGCTCCCACGGGTCCAGTGCCGCCCGCTGCCGCGCGACGACGGCGTACAGCTCCCGCACCCGGCTCGCCGGGGCCGGGCGCTCGGCGGCGAGCCGCGCGGCCAGCCCGTCCACCACCGCGCGCAGCTCGTACGCGGCGAGCAGGGTGGGCAGGTCCCCGGTGACGACGCGGGCGCCCTGGCCGGGGATGAGCCGGACCAGCCCGTCCTGCTCGAGGGCGCGGAGGGCCTCGCGCAGCGGGGTGCGGCTGACGCCCAGCTCCGCGGCCAGCTGCTCCTGTCGCAGCCAGGTGCCGGGCGGGTACCGACGGGCGTAGATGCGCTCGCGCAGCAGGGACGCGAGCTCGTCGACGAGGGGGACGACGGTGGCCACCGAGACCTCCCTCCGTCGTTGGATACAGCGATCCGACCCTGGCCGATCGGCGACGGTCACGTCAAGGCATGCCCATGAATGCACCCGTTGAGCTGGGGTTCTTGACGTCGTCGAGGCGCGACGGGCATGCTGCGGCCCCGGCAGCTGGTCGGACCAGCTCGCCGGAGCACCGCCGTCGCCAGTGTTGTCGCAAGGGAGCCGCCCCATGCTCGAGAGCCCAGCCGGACTGCCGATCGGAACGGAATGGCGCACCGACCTCGACACCGCGCCGGTCGTCTTCCCGTACGACGGCTCGGTGGTCGCGCAGGCCCCCGTCGGGACCGTCGAGCACGCCCGGGCGGCCCTCGAGGCCGGTGTCGCGGCGGTGCGGCCCGTCGGCAAGCTGAGCTCCGCGGTGCGCCGGCAGATCCTCCTCGACGTCGAGCGGGAGATCGCCGCGCACCAGGACGAGCTGGTCGACCTGCTGATCCTCGAGACCGGCAAGACCCGCGCGGACTGCGTCGTCGAGGTCACCCGGACGCTGTTCACCTGGTCCGCGGCCGCCGAGGAGGTCTCGCACCTGCACGGCGAGACCGTGCCGCTGGACATGCAGGCCTCCGGCGCCGGGATGGTCGGGTTCTGGCAGCGCAAGCCGATCGGGCTGGTCATCGGGGTCGCCGGGTTCAACGGGCCGTTCCTGCTGGCCAGCCACAAGATCGCGCCCTCGGTGGCGGCGGGCTGCCCGGTGATCTGCAAGCCCGCGCCCGCCACCCCGTTGGCCACCCTCTGGCTGGCGGACGTCGTGCGCCGCGCCGCCGTCGCGAACGGCGCGCCCGCCGAGATCTGCCAGGTCGTGACGGGGGACGCCGAGGTCGGGCGCACCCTGGTGACCGACCCGCGGGTCGGGGCGGTGTCGTTCACCGGCTCCGCCGCCGTCGGGCACCAGATCGCGCGGGACGCGGCGCCGCGGAAGACGTTGCTGGAGCTGGGGTCCAACGCCGCGCTCGTCGTGGACGTCGACGCCGACCTCGACGCCGCGGCGGCCGCCGTGCTGCGCGGCGGCTTCTACTTCAACGGCCAGGCCTGCATCGCGGTGCAGCGGATACTGGTGTGCGAGCCCGTGCTGGACGCGTTCGTCGGGAAGCTCACCGCCCGCATCGGCGAGCTGACCGTGGGGGACCCGCGGGACCCCGCCACCCGCGTCGCGCCCTTGATCAACCAGGCCGCGACCGACCGCGTGCTGGAGTGGCTCGCCGAGGCCGAGCAGGCCGGGGCCAAGGTGCTGCACGGCGGGCGCGTCGTGGACCGCACCGTCGAGCCGACGATCCTGCTCGACGTCCCCGAGACCGCGAACGCCTGGTGCGAGGAGATCTTCGCGCCGGTCGTGGCGATCCGCTCGGTGCCGGACCTGGAGAGCGCCCTGGAGGCGGTGAACCGCTCGCGGTACGGCCTGCACGCCAGCGTGTTCACCCGGTCCTTGGCCACCGCGTTCGCCGCGATCGAGGAGCTCGAGGTGGGCGGCGTCGTGATCAACGAGGTGCCCGGCTTCCGGTCGGACATCATGCCCTACGGCGGGGTGAAGGACTCCGGGATCGGCCGCGAGGGCCCGCGGTTCGCGATCGAGGAGCTGACCGTGACCCGGATGGCGATCATCCGGCCGTCCTGAGAGGACTGTTCATGGACTACGGCAACCTGTTCCGGCTCGACGGCAAGCGCGCGCTGCTGATCGGCTCCGGCGGGATCGGGCGCGAGGCGGCGCTCGCGCTCGCCGCGCACGGCGCGCAGGTGATCTGCGCGGACCGCGACCCCGCCGCGGCGAAGGCGACCGCCGACGCGGTGTCCGGCGAGTCCCTCGAACTGGACATCACCGACCCCGAGGCGGTCTCGCGGACGGCGGACCAGCTCGGCGACCTCGACGTCGTCGTGCTCACCGCGGCGACGAACGTGCGCAAGCGGATCCTGGACTACAGCCCGGAGGAGTTCGACCGGGTCGTCGACCTCAACCTGCGCGGCACGTTCTCCGTGTTCCGGGCCTTCGGCGCGAAGATGGTGGCGCGGGGGAGCGGCAGCATCATCGGCTTCTCGTCCATCCGCGGGCGGACCGTGGAGCCGGGGCAGTCCGTCTACGCCGCGACCAAGGCGGGGCTGGAGATGCTGGTGCGCACCGCCGCCGTCGAGTTCGGGGAGGCGGGGGTGCGGGTCAACGCGATCGCGCCCGGCGTCGTCGAGACGCCGTTGACGCAACAGATCAAGAACGACCCGGGCTGGTACCAGGCGTACGCCACGAAGGGCGCGCTCGGCCGCTGGTCGAAGCCCTCGGAGCTGGCGGGGGCCGTGGTCTACCTGGCGTCGGACGCGTCGAGCTTCGTCACCGGCTCCACGCTCGCCGTGGACGGCGGGTGGACCGCCGTGGACGGCCGCTTCACGCCCCCCACCTGAGAAGTGCCGACCTGACAGACTCCTCGCCGTGACGCTGCCGCAGACCCGCGCCTTCCAGAAGGTCGTGGACTACGTCGAACACGCGATCGCCGGCGGCGAGCTCGCGCCCGGCGACCGGCTGCCCAGCGAGCGGGAGCTGGTGGAGCGCTTCGGGATCGCGCGGTCCTCGGTGCGCGAGGCGTTGCGTGTGCTGGAGAGCATGGAGCTGGTGCGCTCGCAGCCGCGGGACCCGCGCGGGCCGCTGGTGCTGCCCGCGTCCACCGGGCCGATCCGGCGCACGTTGGCGATGCTCACCGCCACCAACGCGGTGAGCCTGCCCGAGCTCGTCCAGTTCCGGATGGTGGCCGACGCCGCGGCGAACCTGATGGCCGCCACCCGCCGCACGGACGCGCAGCTGCTCGGGCTGGAACGGAACATGGCGCGGATGCGGGAGTCGATCCCGCTGGGCTACAGCGCCTTCAGCCGGCTCGACCTGGAGTTCCACGAGCTCATCGCGCAGGCGGGCGGGAACACGCTGGTGCGGCTGTACGGGGACGTCACGCGGGAGTCGGTGCTCACGCTGATCCAGCAGACGATCCTCGACGCCGGCGACCGGGAGGCGCTGATGCGCCGCTCGGTCCGCCATCACGCCTCGGTCTACGCGGCGATCGCGGACCGGGACGGCCCCCGCGCCTCCCGCCTGGCCCGCGAGACGCTCTACGCCTACTACGCGGACCACGTGGACGAGGCCGACCGGGCGGTCATGGCCGACCTCGTCCGGGAGTGCGGCGGCACCGTTCCGTCCTGACCGCTCGTGAGTGGCAATAGTCGCTATAGCAGCTATTGCCACTCACAGCTTCGCGACGGAGGGCCTGACCAGGCCGAGATGATCTCGCAACGTCCGCCCGGTGTACTCGCGCCGGAACAGACCGCGGGCCTGCAGCTCCGGGACCACGAGCCTCGTGAAGTCGTCGACGGAGCCGGGGGCGAAGGCGGGCATGATCACGAACCCGTCCGCGCCGCCCGCGGAGTACCAGCGCTCCATCTCGTCCGCGACCGTCGTCGCGGACCCGACGAGCATCGGGAAGGACAGGCTCGCGGCGTACTCCACGGCCAGCTCGCCCAGCGTGATCCCGCGCTCGATGGCGTGCCCGATGACGTACTCGAAGCGGCCCTTCGAGCCACGCAGCTCCGAGCGCACGTCCGGCACCGGGCCGTCGACGGGGTGCTCGGCCAGGTCGTAGTTCATGGAGGCCGACATGAACGTCAGGCCCGCCACCGGGTGGACGAGCGACCGCAGCTCGCGCTCGACCGCCTGCGCCTCGGCGTCCGTGTCGGCGACGATCGGCACGATCCCCGGCAGCACCTTCGCGGAGTCCGGATCCCGGCCGGCCGCGGAGACGGCGGCGCGGAACTGCGCGCGGAAGTCCTGCGCCCGCTCCAGGGTCGGCGCCACCGCGAACACCACCTCGGCGGTGCGGGCGGCGACCTCCTGGAACGTCCCCGACGCCCCGGCCTGCACGATCACCGGCCTGCCCTGCGGCGAGCGCGGCAGGGTCAGCGGCCCGGCCACCCGGAACCAGTCACCGGAGTGGTCGGCGCGGCGAACCCGGGTGGGATCCACGTAGGTCGCGCCGGCGCGGTCGAGGACCACGGCGTCGTCGTCCCAGGTGTCCCACAGGGCCAGCACGGCGTCGAGGAACTCCGCCGCCCGGTCGTAGCGCGTGGAGTGGTCGAGGTGGGCGTCCCGGCTGAAGTTGCGGGCCTCGCCGTCGGACACCGACGTCACGGCGTTCCAGGCGGCGCGCCCGCCGCTGACGTGGTCGATCGTGGAGAACATCCGGGCGACGTGGAAGGGCTCGGAGTACGTCGTCGACGCCGTCGCGGCCAGCCCGATCCGCGAGGTCGCCCCGGCGAGGGCCGTGAGCAGCACGACCGGGTCCCGGTGCACGTTCACGCGGGTGCGGAGGACCTCGTCCGGGGTGCCGCCGTAGACGTCGTCCACGGCGAGCTTGTCCGCGAGGAACGCCAGGTCGAAGCAGGCCTCCTCCGCGGTCCGCGCCAGCCGCCGGAACAGCTCGACGTTGGCGCCGGTGTCCATCCCCGAGCGGGGGTGCCGCCAGCCACCGGCGTGCACCCCCGACTCGGACAGGTAGAGCGCGAGGTGCATCAGGAGACGGCCGCGGGCGACAGGTCCTGCACCGCCTCGGAGACCTCGACCTTCTTGCGCAGCACGCCGAACGCCTCGTAGTTGTCCGCGACCGTCTGGATCTCGCCGACCAGCGCCTGGTCGAGCGGGACCAGGGAGCGGTTGGCGCGCTGCGACATCAGGTCCGCGACCGCGGCGGGCCGCTGGGTCAGCTTCGTGTAGATCGCGGCGTTCTCGGCCGGGTGGTCGGCGGCCCACTGCACGGCCTTGCCGTAGCGGGAGATGAAGTCCTGCATGGCCTGCTTCTTGCCGGCGTCCTCGAGTGCGTCGGTGTTGGCGTCGAGGAAGGTCAGCCCGGGGGCGAGCCCGTCGGGCCCGCGCAGCACACGCGCGCCCTGCTCCTGCTCGGCGACCGCGGTGTACGGGTCCCAGGTCGACCAGGCGTCGATCGCGCCCGACGACATCGCCGCGGCGGCGTCGACCGGCTGCAGGAAGGAGATGGTGACGTCGGAGTCCGTCAGCCCGGCCTCCTTCAGCGCCTGCAGGAGCAGGTAGTGGCCGACCGAGCCCTGGGTGGTCGGGGAGACCGTCCTGCCCTTGAGGTCCGCCACCGACCGGATGGGCGAGTCCTTCGGCACGATGACGGACAGGCCGTACTGCTGCGGGACCTTGGTCGCCGCGACGATCTTGATGTCGTCCGTGGAGGACAGCGCGGTCAGGGTCGGGGCGTCGCCGGCCACGCCGATGTCGACGGCCTTGCCGCGCAACGCCTCCAGCACCGGGGCGGCCGCGGGGAACTGCGCCCACTCGACCTTGTAGGGCGCGCCCTGCAGCGCGCCGGAGGCCTCGACCAACGCCTGCTGGATCCCGGCCTGGTCCCCGACCTTGAGGGTGACGGTGGACAGGTCCACCGGCCCGTCGTCCGCGGCGGAGCCGCCGGAGCCACAGGCCGCCAGCGCCAGGGTGGCGGTGGCCAGTACAGCGGTGAGCAGACGCTTCACGAAGGGTTCTCTTTCAGGGGGTAGAGGGCGGGGAGGTTCACGACGATCCCCTCCTGGGTGCTGCGGGAGATGACGACCACGGCCGGGTTCTCCGGGTCGGGGTTCTCCTCGCGGTGGGGGACGAACGGCGGCACGAAGATGTAGTCGCCGGGCTCGGTCTGCAGGGCGACCTCGCCGGTGCCGTCGTGGAAGACGAACCGCGGGTTCCCGCTGACGATGTAGATCGAGGTCTCGGCCTCGCCGTGGTGGTGGTCGCCGGAGTTGGTGGCGGGCGCGACGTGCGTCTCGCCGGTCCACAGCTTCTCCGAACCGACGGTCTTGCCGCTGACCGCCTCGCGGCGGGTCATGCCCGTGGTCTGCATGGTGTCGCCGGTCAGGTCGGCGTTCTTGATCAGATGCACCCGGGCGCGGTCGGGCAGCTGGGCCTGGGCAGCGGTGAAGTCGGGGTGGAACGCGTCAGCCATGGTTGCTCCCGGTGGTCAGTTCGAGGACGGAACGTTCCTCGAGATACTCGCGCACGGTGCGCTCGAGGTCGCCCCACGGTGCGCCGGCCGGGACGGTGGCGATGGCGCCCTCGGTGGCCCGGACGACGTCCGCGAGGGTGATCTCGGCGGCGTCCCGGGCCAGCTGATAGCCGCCCTCGCACCCGCGCCGGCTGATCACCAGGCCGGCCTTGCGGAGCTGGATCATGATGTTCACCAGCGAGTTCAGCGGGATCTCGCGGGTGCGGGCGATGTGCTCGCAGCGGACCGGGCCGGCGTCGTCCACGATCAGCTCGGCGATGGCGCGCAGGGCGTAGTCCAGCCGCGCCGAGACGTGCAGCGGCGCGGCCTTGCGAGACCTGGTCGCCTCGCGCGCGGCGGGCTCGACGAACCCGGCACCCTTGGCGGCGCCCTCCAGGAAGGTGATGACGCGGGCGGCGACGATCCGGTGGAACTGGTCGTTGAGCACGTCGTGCACCCCGTCCCGGACGACCGCGACGTCCGGGGTCAGCGCGCGCACGGCCTCGACCGGGGCGATCGGGTCGGCCTCGCCGTGCAGCACCAGCGTCGGCACGTCCGGCAGCGCCTCCGGGTGCTCCGGCAGGGCGCCGGTGAGCTCGCCCCAGTGGAAGTCCGGGTCGGCGTCGAGGACCTGCCGGTGGATCGGGCAAGCGGTGCGGGCGGCGATCTCGGCCTCGTGGTCCGCAGGGACGTCCCCGTCGCCGAGGGGGAGGGCCGCGAGGACGAGCGCGTCGGGCGCGTTCTGCGCCGCGATGCTCCACGCGCGCAGGGCGCCGGCGTCGGAGCCGAGCAGGACCCGGGCCCCCTCGCCCTCGGCGAGGGCGGCGGTGACCTCGGCGTCCGTCGCGTCCGCGTGCGGGACGACGACGGTGTAGCCGTCGAAGGCGAGGCGCCTGCCGAAGCGCGCGTAGACGCCCGGGTTCTCGCCGCGGCCGACGAGGACCACGACGGTCCCGCGGACCGCGGCGGCGGGGGTGAAGACGGTGGGGGCAGGAGCGGTGTCGTTCGTCGGCAGGGTGGTCACGCGGGCACCTTCTGCGAGCTGTTCTGACCACGCCGGGCCACCTCGGCCCGGACCAGGGGGAGCAGGTCGCGGCCGTACGCGGCCGCGTCGGAGATCGGGTCGTAGCCGCGGATCAGCAGCGTGGTCACGCCGATGTCGACGTAGTCCAGCAGGGCCTGGGCCACGGTCTCGGGGGTGCCGACGAGCGCGGTCGAGTTGCCCGCCGCGCCCGACGCCGCCGCGGTGGCGGTCCACAGGCAGCGGTCGTGGAGCTCGCCCTTCTCGGCGGCGGCCAGCAGCCGCTGCGAGCCGACGTTCGACGGCCCACCCGTCTCCCGCATCCGGCTGCCGGTGAAGGACGCGTGCCCGCCCCTCGCGGCCACGATCCGGTCGCGGATCGCGTGGGCGCGCGCCCAGGCCTGCTCCTCGGTGGCACCCAGGATCGGGCGGAAGGACACGCTGATCCGGGGGAGCTCGGTGCGGCCGGCCGCGCGGGCTGCGGCGTGCACCTTCTCGATCTGCTCGGCGGTCTCGGCGAGCGGCTCGCCCCAGAGCGCGAAGACGTCCGCGTGCTTGCCGCCGACCCGGTACGCCGCCTCCGACGAGCCGCCGAAGTAGATCGGGATCCGGCTGCTCAGCGGGCGGATCTCCTGCTGCACCCCGGCGACCCGGTAGTGCTCCCCGGAGTGGTCGAACGCCTCGGGCTCGTACCAGGCGCGGCGGACCACGTCGAGGTACTCGTCCGTGCGGGCGTAGCGCTGCTCCTTGTCGAGCCAGTCGCCGTCCCGGCGCTGGTCGACATCGCTGCCGCCGGAGATCACGTGCATCGCGACGCGGCCGCCGCCGGAGAAGTGGTCCAGCGTGGCGTACTGCCGCGCGGCGAGCGTGGGCGCGGTGAAGCCCGGGCGGTGCGCGACCAGGAAGCCCAGCCGCTCGGAGTGCGCGGCGCCGTACGCGGCGACCTGCAGCCCGTCCGGGGTGGACGACGAGTGGCCGACCAGCACCTTGTCGAAGCCGCCCTCCTCGTGGGCGGACACGAAGCGGCGCACCGTGTCCCGGTCCACGACCGGACCGGCGGCGGGGTGGATCTCCGAGACCTCCTGGGTCCCGATCATGCCGATGAACTCGACCGTCATGGTCGTCCTCCTGAAGTGCGGATCGAGTCAGTGCACGCCGAGGCGCGCGAGCAGCTCGCCGCGCAGGCGCTGGAACTCGGGATCGGTGACGTCGCGGGGCCGGTCGAGCTCGACGGGGGCGTCGTAGCCGATCTTCCCGTCCTGCATGACCAGCACGCGGTCGGCCAGCGCGAGGGCCTCCTCGACGTCGTGCGTGACGAGCAGGACCGCGCAGCCGTGCCGCTGCCACACCTCGTCCACCAGCCCGCGGGCGGTGATCCGGGTGAGCGCGTCGAGGGCGGAGAAGGGCTCGTCGAGCAGCAGGAGGTCCGGCTCGCGGACCAGGGCGCGGGCCAGCGCGGCGCGCTGCGCCTCGCCGCCGGAGAGCACCTTCGGCCACACGTCGACGCGGTGTGCGAGGCCCACCTCGGTCAGCGCCGCGACGGCCCGCTCCTTGTCGGGCTTGCCGGGCAGGCCCAGGACGACGTTGCGCCACACCTTCTTCCACGGCATCAGCCGCGGGGCCTGGAAGCCGACGGCCCGCTTGCGAGGCACGGTGACCTCGCCGGAGACGTCGCGGTCCAGGTCCGCGAGGATCCGCAGGAGGGTGGACTTGCCGCAGCCCGAGGCGCCGAGCAGCGCCACGAACTGGCCGGGCGCGATGTCGAGGTCGAGGTCGTCGATGACCGCCCTGGAATCGGCACCGTCGTCGAACCTGCGGGTGAGACCGCGGACGGAGACTGCCTTCACTTCCCGCTGAACGCCGGTCGCCACGACAGCAGCCCCCTCTCGAGACCACGCACGATCATGTCCGCGACCAGGCCGAGGATCGCGTAGAGCACGAGGCAGACGATGATCACGTCCGTCGCGAAGAACTCGCGGGCCTTGTTCATCTCGTAGCCGATGCCGGACGTCGCGTTGATCGTCTCGCCGAAGACCAGCGCCAACCAGGCGGTGCCCAGCGCGTAGCGCAGGCCGATCAGGAACTGCGGCATCGCCGACGGCAGGATCACGTGCCGGACCTGGCCGAACCAGCCGAGCCCGAGCGTCCGGGCGGCCTCGATCAGCGAGGAGTCGACGTTGCGGATGCCGCCGTAGAGGTTCATGTACAGCGGGAAGGTCACCGCGAGCCCGACCAGGATGATCTTGGGTTCCTCGTTGATCCCGAACCAGATGATGAGCAGCGGGATCAGGCCGATCACCGGCACCGTGCGCAGCATCTGCATGGGCGCGTCGATGATGTCCTCGCCCCGGCGGAACAGCCCGGCGAGCGTGGCCAGCACGACGGCGGCGACGAGGCCGACACCGAGGCCGGCGAGCACCCGGACCACCGAGGTGATCACGGCGCTCTGCAGCGAGCCGTCCTCCCACATGCCCGCGGCGGTCTGCACGACGGTCAGCGGCGAGGCGAGGGTGTCGTCCTCGAGGATCCCGACGCTCGACAGCACCTGCCAGAGCACCACGAGGACGATCGGCGAGACGGTCTTGAGGACCCAGCGCGGGACGCGGCCGGGCCTGCGGTCGGCCTCGGAGACGAGGGTGACGGTGTCCACCGGGGTCCGCTCGGCGGCCGGCGGCGGTTGCACGCGCGTCCGTTCCGGGGTCGTGGTCATGGGTGTCCCTACGGGGGCGAACGGGCACCCGGGAGCCAGAACACGCCGGGCGCCCTGGATGGATCGCCGCCCGGCGGTGTCGGTGGGGCGGCGCGGTCCGACGAGGGCGTCAGCGCGGACAGAGGGCGGACGCCACCCGCTGGAGGTCGATGTGACCCCGCGTGGTGAGGAACGTCGTGCCGGTCATGAGGCGACCGTAACCCGGTCGGGGCCGATACCCAACCTCGGAGGTTGGGATTGCGAAGCCGGTCACAACAGACGTTCTGCCTGGTGGGACGGCGTCCGATCGGTCCGGACATTAGAGGGGTTGCGGATGACCGCGCGGCGCGGTGCCGCGCGATCACCCGGACGGGGTCAGACCTCCGGGACGGCGTCGAGGGTGGAGTCGGCGTCCAGGTCCAGCTCCCGCCGCAGGATCTGGGCGGGGACGGAGACGCTGGTGCGCGGGCGCCGCATCGGCGTGCGCAGGGCGATCGTGAGTTCGTGTGCGAGGTCGTAGCCGTAGTCGCTGTGCGGATCCTGATCGCCCGACATCGTCGTCTCCTTGCTGCCGCCGGGATCGTGCTGACGCTCCGTCACGGGCCGTGCCCGTTGGGTGCACGAGAATCATCCCCCGGTCGGTCATCCCCGGGCAAGGAAAGTCCACCGACCGGAGTCGACTCTCCACGGTCGGGGGACGGGCGGTGGCGTGTCCGGGATCTGCTGTCTTGTGAGGACAAAGTCTTGACAGCTCGGCGCGCGATCCCGACCATTGGTCGCTGTTGGAGCGCTCCAATTCCTGCGCTCCGCCGGCTGACGACGAGGTGGTCGACGACATGGGTAGGGAACGGCTCGAGCGCTACGACCTGACCGGCCCCGAGAACCGTGCCGCGGTGGAGGCCGGGCTCGCCGGCGCCCTGTGGTTCCGCAGCGCCGTCCCGCGCAAGCGGATGAAGGAGCTGATGCGCCGGACGGACGGGCCGGCGATCCGCGACACGGCCATCTGGATCGGGCTCATGCTCGGGTGCGCCGGGGCCGGCATCGCGCTCTGGGGCACGTGGTGGGCGGTGCCGTTCTTCCTGGTCTACGGCGTGCTGTACGGCTCGGCCTCGGACTCCCGCTGGCACGAGGCCGGGCACGGGACGGCCTTCAGGAGCCGCCGGCTCGACGAGGCGGTCTACCAGCTCGCGTCGTTCATGATGATGCGCGACCCCACCACCTGGCGGTGGAGCCACACCCGCCACCACACCGACACCCTGATCGTGGGGCGCGACCCGGAGATCCAGGCGATGCGGCCGGCGCGGCTGGCGAAGCTGCTGGCCAACTTCGTCGGGCTCGTCGACGTCCCGCTGGCCTTCCGCACGATGGCGATCCACGCCGCCGGGCGGCTCACCGCGGAGGAGGCGGACTACGTCCCCGAGTCCGAGCGCCCGAAGGTGTACCGCACGGCGCGGATCTCGCTGGCGATCTACGCCGTGACGATCGCCGCGGCGATCGGCTTCGGCACGTGGCTGCCCGTCGTCCTGATCGGCGGCCCGCGCGTCTACGGCACCTTCATGCACATCGTCTACGGGCTGACCCAGCACGCCGGCATGGGCGAGAACGTGCTGGACCACCGGCTCAACACCCGCACCGTGCGGATGTGCCGGGTCAACCGCTTCCTCTACTGGAACATGAACTTCCACGTGGAGCACCACATGTTCCCGATGGTCCCGTACCACCGGCTGCCGGAGCTGCACGAGGAGATCAAGCACGACTGCGCGCCCGTGTACCCGTCGCTGTGGGCCGCCTACAAGGAGATCGTCCCCGCGGTCCTGCGGCAGATGAAGGACCAGGACCACCACGTGAAGCGCGAGCTCCTGCCCGGCGCCACGCCCTTCCACGTCCCGAACGAGCTGACCGACGGCCGGGCGCGCCCGCTCGCCGCCGCCGTGGCCGACCCGACCGCCGCCTGACCCACCACAGGAGACCCCGCATGACCCAGTGGATCCCCGCCTGCGGGACCGACGACGTCGACCCCGAGGACGTCATCCCGTTCGAGCACGCCGGCAACGCCTACGCCGTGTACCGCTCGCCCGACGACGCCTTCTTCGCCACCGACGGCCACTGCACCCACGAGCGCGAGCTGCTGTGCGACGGGCTCGTGCTGGGCGGCACGATCGAGTGCCCCAAGCACAACGGCCGCTTCGACTACACCAGCGGCAAGGCGCTCGGCGCCCCGGTGCTGGTCGACGTGCGCACCTACGCGACGAAGGTCGAGGACGGCACCGTCTACGTCGAGGTCCCGTGACCGCGCCCGGCGGCATGGTGGTCGTCGGGGCCGGCGAGTGCGGCACCCGGGCGGCGCTGGCCCTGCGTGAGGAGGGGTACGCGGGGCCGGTCACGCTCGTCGGCGGCGAGCCCGGGCACCCGTACGAGCGCCCGCCGCTGTCGAAGGCGGTGCTGTCCGGCGCCGCGGGCCTCACCCCGCTGTGCCCGCCGGAGCGGCTCGCCGACGCCGGCGTCACCCACCTCGCCGGGGTCGCGGCGACGGCCCTCGACGTCCGGGCGCACGAGCTCACCCTCGCCGACGGCCGGGTGCTCGGCTACGAGCGCCTGCTCCTCGCGACCGGCGCCCGGGCCCGCCCGTTGCCCGGCGCCCGCGTGCTGCGCAGCCACGCCGACGCCGTCGTCCTGCGGGAGCGGCTCGTGCCGGGGACCCGCGTCGGGATCGTCGGCGGCGGCTTCATCGGCCTCGAGGTGGCGGCGACGGCGGCGAGTCTCGGCTGCGCCGTGACCGTCGTCGAGGCGGCGCCACGGCTGATGGGCCGGGCGGTGCCCGAGCGCCTCGCCGCCCGCGCGGCCGCCCGCCATGTCGAGGCCGGGGTCGACGTCCGGTGCGGGAGTGCGGTCGCGCGCCTCGAGCCGGGCCGGATCGTCCTCGGTGACGGAGGAGCGGTCGAGGTCGACGTCGTCGTGGCCGGGATCGGCTCGGCGCCCGAGATCGCGCTGGCCGAGGCCGCCGGGATCGCCGTCGGGAACGGGATCGTGGTCGACGGGAGCTTCGCCACCTCGGCGGCGGACGTGTTCGCGGCGGGCGACTGCTGCGCCTTCCCGCACCCGCTCTACGACGACCGTCCGGTGCGGCTCGAGTCGTGGCGAGCGGCGCAGGAGCAGGGCGCGCACGCCGCCCGGGCGCTGCTCGGGACGGCCGAGCCCTATGCGGCGGTGCCCTGGTTCTGGAGCGACCAGTACGACCTGTCGCTGCAGGTCGCGGGCCTGCCCGGGGTGGCGACCGAGGAGGTGGTCCGGGTCCGCCCGGACGGCGCCGAGCTGTGGTTCGGCCTCGACGCCGGCCGCCTGGTGGCCGTCGCCGGGATCGGGCAGGGCACCGCCGTCGCCAAGGACGTCCGCATCGGCGAGATGCTGATCGCCCGCCGGGCCGCCCCGGACCCCGCGGCCCTGGCGGATCCGGCGGTCGCGCTCAAGCCGCTGCTCCGCGCGCCGTCGCCCGTCGGGTGAGATCCGGCGCGATACCGTGCCGGCGCTGCCGTCCCGGGAGGCACGTGTGGGAATCCGCGAGACCGGCCGGCCGACCCTGGAGACGGTCGCCGCGCGGGCGGGCGTGTCGAAGTCGCTGGTCTCGCTCGTGCTGCGGGACTCGCCGAAGGTGAGCCCGGCCCGCCGCGCGGCGGTGCTCGCCGCGATCGCCGAGCTCGGGTACCGCCCCAACGCCGCGGCCCGGCGGCTGGCCGAGCGCCGCTCGCACAGCGTCGGCGTGCTGCTCAACGACCTGCACCAGCCGTGGTTCGCCGACGTCCTCGACGGGGTCGGGCCCGTGCTGCACGCCGAGGGCAAGCACATGCTGCTCGGCGACGGCCGGCTCGACCGGATGATGGACGACACGCTGACCTGGTCGTTCCTGGAGCTCGGCGTCGACGGGCTGATCGTCGCCGGCTCCGGTCCGCCCTCGGCCGCGCTGGTCGACGTGGCCCGCCGGATCCCGACCGTGGCCGTCGGCGGGCGGGACCTGGACGACGACGGCGACCTGCCGACCGTCGACGTCGTGGCGTACGACGACCGCGCCGGCGCCGCCCTCGCCGTCGGGCACCTCGCCGGCCTGGGACACCGCCGCATCGCCCACCTCGCCGGGCCGCCCGGTAGCGCGGGGCGGGACCGGACCCAGGGGTACGAGGAGGCGATGCGGGCCGCAGGGCTGGGTGCCGAGGTCCGGGTCACGGCGAGCGACGTGAGCGAGGAGAGCGCCCGCCGTGCCGCGTTCGAGCTGCTGCGGGGGCCGGACCGACCCACCGCCGTCTTCGCCTACAACGACATGGTCGCCATGGGCGTGTCCTCGGCGGCGATCCGGCTGGGGTTGCGCGTGCCCGGGGACGTCTCGCTCGTCGGCTTCGACAACTCAGGGCTAGCCCGGCTCCCCGCCGTGTGGCTGACCAGCGTCGACGGTGCGGGTGAGCGCATCGGCACGCAGGCCGCCCGGATGCTGCTGACGCGGATGGCCGACCCCGGACGCGGGCGCGAGGTGCGGCTGGTCGCGCCGACGCTGGAGGTGCGAGGGTCCACCGGTCCGCCGGCGGGGGTGTCCGCGGGCCAGGGTGCGCTCTAGGGTGTTCTGGTAGAGCGTTCGTTCAGTTCGGGCGCAGGCGAGAACGCAGTGGGAGGAAACGTGTCGGACGAGGTCCTCGTCGAGCGCCGCGGTGCGGTGCAGGTCATCACGATCAACCGGCCGGAGGCGAAGAACGCGCTGAACCTCGGGGTGGCGCAGGGGATCGCGGCGGCCGTCGACGAGCTCGACGCGTCGGACGAGCTGCGGGTCGGCGTGCTCACCGGCGCCGGTGGCGTGTTCTCGGCGGGGATGGACCTCAAGGCGTTCCTGCGCGGGGAGAGCCCCTCGATCGAGGGCCGGGGGCTGTGCGGGATCACCCAGGCCCCGCCGCGCAAGCCGCTGATCGGTGCCGTCGAGGGGTGGGCGCTGGCCGGCGGGTTCGAGCTGCTGCTGGCGTGCGATCTCGTGGTCGCCGCGAAGACCGCGCGGTTCGGGGTGCCCGAGGTGAAGCGCTCGCTGGTCGCCGCCGGCGGGGCGGCCCTGCACCTGTCGCGGCGGCTGCCGCAGGCGATCGCGCTGGAGCTGCTGCTCACCGGCGAGCCGATCTCCGCGGAGCGGGCCGCCGCCGTGGGGCTGGTCAACCGGGTGACGGACGAGGGTGGCGCGCTCGACGGGGCGGTGGCGCTCGGCGAGACGATCGCCGCGAACGGCCCGCTCGCCGTGGCCGCGACCAAGGAGGTCGCGCGGCAGACCGTGGACTGGACGCTAGCCGACATGTGGGCGAAGCAGGAGCCGATCATCCGCCCGGTGTTCTCCTCGGAGGACGCGAAGGAGGGCGCCACGGCGTTCGCCGAGAAGCGTGCGCCGGTGTGGAAGGGCCGCTGAGCCGGCGCTGATCCGGCGCTGATCCGGCGCTGATCCGGCGCTGATCCGGCGCTGATCGGGCGCTGACCAGCGTGAACGAGGGCGCTCTCGTTCACATCATGAGCGAGGGCGCCGTTCGTGTCTCCCGAGCGGCGTGGCGCGGGCCACCGGGACGGTTTCGCCGGGTGCCCGACGGGAACACCTCCCCGTCGGACACCCGTCGAGAGGAGACTCCCCGTGACCGGCTTCTTCGGGCCCGGATCAGGCTTCCCGAACATGGGTCCCGGCGATCCGCGGGGCCCGGTGCACCGGATCGACCTGACGCGCCTCATGAGCCAGGGCGCGAAGGAGATCATGGCCGCCGCCGCCCAGGAGGCGATCGACCGCGGCGACGCCGATCTCGACGCCACGCACCTGCTGCTCGCCAGCACCCGCTTCGAGCCGACCCGCAAGTGGCTCGCGCGGGCGGGCGCCGACCCCGACACCGTCGCCCGCGCGCTGGAGGAGGGGCTGCCCCGCGGCGAGCAGACCGGTCGTGCACCGGCGCTCACCCCGGCCGCGAAGCGCGCGCTGCTCGACGGGCACCAGATCTCCCGGTCGTTCGGGTCCACCTACATCGGGCCCGAGCACCTGCTGCTCGCGTTGGCCGCGAACGAGGAGTCCGCGGCCGGGCGGCTGCTGGCCGAGGCCCGGTTCGCGCCGAACCAGGCCGCGCAGGCCCGGCCCGGCACGCCGGCGCCCGACGCGCCCGCCAACTCGTCGACCCCGACGCTGGACCAGTACGGCCAGGACCTCACGGAGGCCGCCCGCAACGGCCGGCTCGACCCGGTCATCGGCCGGGCGGACGAGATCGAGCAGACCATCGAGGTCCTCTCGCGGCGCACGAAGAACAACCCCGTGCTGATCGGCGAGGCCGGCGTCGGCAAGACCGCCGTGGTCGAGGGCATCGCGCAACGGATCGCCGACGGCGAGGTCCCCGACACCCTGCAGGGGCGGCGCGTCGTGCAGCTCGACCTGTCCGGGGTCGTCGCCGGCACGCGCTACCGCGGCGACTTCGAGGAGCGGATGCGGTCGGTCATCGAGGAGATCCGTGCCAACTCGAAGGAACTCGTCGTCTTCATCGACGAGCTCCACACCATGGTCGGCGCGGGAACCGGCGGCGGGGGCGACGGCGGCGGCTCCATGGACGCGGGAAACCTGCTCAAGCCCGCGCTCGCCCGCGGTGAGCTGCACGTCATCGGCGCCACCACACTCGACGAGTACCGCCGCTACATCGAGTCCGACGCCGCGCTGGCCCGCCGGTTCCAGGCCGTGTACGTGCCAGAGCCGTCCGTCGAGGACACCTACGCCATCCTCTGCGGCCTGCGTGACCGGTACGAGGCCCACCACCAGGTCCGCTACACCGAGGAGGCGCTGAGGGGCGCGGCGGAGCTCTCCTGCCGCTACATCACCGACCGGTTCCTGCCGGACAAGGCGATCGACCTGGTCGACCAGGCCGGGGCCCGCGTGCGGCTGCGCACCCGGACGCCGAGCGTCGACCGTCGCGACCTGGAGCACCGCCTGGAGCAGCTGACCCGGGACAAGGACCAGGCCGTGGCCGACGAGCAGTTCGAACGCGCCGTCGAGCTCCGCGACGAGATCGCCGAGGTGCGGGGCCAGATCGCGGCCAGCCGGGGTAGCGGCCCGGGTGGGGTGCCCGAGGTCGGTGTCGAGGACATCGCCGAGGTCGTCTCCCGCTCCACCGGCATCCCGATCGCGCAGCTCACCGAGTCCGAGCGCACGCGGCTGCTGCGCCTGGAGGAGGAGCTGCACCAGCGCGTCGTCGGGCAGGACGAGGCCGTGCAGGCGGTCGCCGAGGCGATCCGCCGCTCGCGCACCGGGCTGGGCGACCCCGATCGGCCCGTCGGCAGCTTCCTGTTCCTCGGCCCGACCGGCGTCGGCAAGACCGAGCTGGCCAAGGCGCTGGCCGTCGCGCTGTTCGGCGAGGAGGACCGGATGGTCCGCCTCGACATGAGCGAGTACGGCGAGCGCCACACGGTCGCGCGGATGGTCGGCGCGCCCCCCGGCTACGTCGGCTACGGCGAGTCGGGCGAGCTCACCGAGGCCGTCCGCCGCCGCCCCTACTCGGTGCTGCTGCTCGACGAGATCGAGAAGGCCCACCCGGACGTCTTCAACACGCTGCTGCAGGTCCTCGACGACGGCCGGCTCACCGACGGCCAGGGCCGCACAGTCGACTTCCGCAACACGGTGATCATCATGACGTCGAACGTCGGGTCGGAGCTGATCACCAGCCGCGGGGCGACCCTGGGCTTCGGCTCCACGGCCGAGCGGAGCTCGGACTCGCCGGAGGACGCGGTGCTGCGGGAGCGGCTGATGCCGCGGCTGCGCGAGGTCTTCCGGCCGGAGTTCCTCAACCGGATCGACGAGACCATCGTCTTCCGCCGGCTCGAGCCCGAGCAGCTCGAGGAGATCACCGGGCACCTGCTGCACGAGGTGGAGGAGCGGCTGTCCGAGCGGCACATCGCGCTCGACGTCGACGCTGAGGCGGTGCGCTGGCTCTCCGAGCACGGCTACCAGCCGGAGTTCGGCGCCCGGCCGCTGCGCCGCACCATCCGCCGCGAGCTGGAGAACCGGCTCGCCGGGCTGCTCCTCGCCGAGGAGATCGACGAGGGCGCGCGGGTGCGCGTGGGGGTCAAGGACGACCGTCTCGACCTCGCCGTCGTGAAGGAACCGCAGCCGACCGGGTGAGTTCCTGCACGAACGGCACCCTCGCTCACTCCTACTGAACGACGGTGCCGTTCGCTCCGGGTCGGCGGGCGTAGCGCGCGATCAGCAGCGGTGCGGCCACGGCCAGGACCGCCGAGGCCACCAGGGTGACGCGGAAGATCGCGGAGAAGGCGCCCGCGTCGGCCGCGGGCCCGGCCACGGCGGTGCCGGCCGCGCTGCCGAGGAACAGGGTCGCGGCGAACAGCGCGATCGTGGTCGCGCGCTCCTGCGGCACCACCGACGTGGCCCAGTTCTGCAGGGTCGAGTGGAGGAAGGCCCAGGCGCCGCCGAGCAGCAGGCCGCCCACGACCGCCGTCGGCAGGGTGACCGCGGCCGCGGGAACGCCCCATCCGGCGACCAGCAGGACGCCGCCGACGGTGGCGAGCGCCGTCGTCGACAAGCGGCCGACGAGCGGGCGTACGGAGCGCGAGAACAGCACGACGCCCACGCCGTAGCCCGCCGCCGCGATGCCGGAGACCGTGGGCGAGAAGCCGAGGGACTCGATCGCCGGCGCGACGTAGGTGAGCACGCCGATCACCAGGGCACCCTCGCCGAACACCAGGACCAGCACGACGACGGCCCAGCGCTCGCGCAGCACCGTGCGCAGCGCGTGCAGCGGACCCGAGGGCACCTTGCGCGGCGGCTCGGGCAGCCGCCGCAGCACGACGCCGAGCGTCAGCGCGACCGTCGCGGTGACCGCCAGCACCACGCGCCAGCCGGCCCAGTCCCCGAGGGCCCCGGCGCCGGCCGTCGCGACGGCGACGCCGAACGACGTCGCCGCGGCCAGGTCGACCAGCGCCCGCTGCCGGACCGACATGGGCCAGGTGTCGCCGACGTAGACCAGCCCCGCCGGGTTGACCGCGCCGAAGCAGCCGCCCGTGATCGTCCGCAGCAGGGCCAGGACCAGCACCGACGGTGCGAACGCCGAGGCGACGCCGGCGATCCCGGCGATCACGAGCGCGATCCGCATGACCCGGACCAGACCGATCCGGTCGCCGAGCATGCCCCACAGCGGCTGCAGCAGGCCGTAGGCCAGGAAGTACGCCGACGCGACCGCCGCGGACTGGGCCAGCGACGCACCCAGCTCGGTGCCGATCGCCAGCAGCAGCGGGGAGATGGCGAACCGGTCGAGGCTGCTGGTCGCGACCGCGGCCTGCAGCAGGCGGAGCGCGCCGCGGCCGCCGGGCGGTTCCGTGGTCGTGCTCATCCCAGCCAGGTGTACGCGGTCTGCCGCGAGATCCCGAGGGCCTTCGCCATGGGGCTGATCTCCAGGCCGCGCTCGCGGCCCTCGAGCAGCAGCCGCCGCTGCTCGGCGCGCAGCTCCTCCATCCGCGCGGCGACGCCGCTCATCTCGGCGAGCAGGGCCTGCGCCTCGTCCCCCGCGCCCGCGCGGGAGCGGCCGGCGCCGGGGCGCGGGAAGGCGCGGACCTCGTCGGCGGACCAGCGGCGGGGGCCGTCCCCGGGCAGCGGGGCGGGCGCCTGGCCGCGGGAGACGTAGCTCGCCCAGGTCCCGGGCCGCACGCCCCACGCCTCCGCGCACTGCGCGGCCGTCCAGGTGTCCACGACCGCGATCCTAGGTTCCGCGGGTCAGTGGCCGTGGCCGTGCCCGTGGCCGTGCCCGTGGTCGTGCCCGTGGTCGTGCCCCGGTACGCGGCCGGCCAGGGTGGCGGCCCGCGCGCCGACGTCGTCGGACAGGGAGAGGACGTCCTCGAGCGCGCCGAGCCAGTGCGCGTAGTAGCTCCACCCGCCCTCCGGCGCCGCCTCCCAGGCCGCGATCCGCACGATCAACGCCTGCTGGAAGTCCGGCCAGGCGAAGGCGCCGGCCTCGTACAGCGCCACCGCCATCCCGAAGGCCCGCGACTCCCAGGGGGCGGTGAACAGCAGCTCGCCGTTCGCGCGCGGGGGAGCGGCGGGACCGTCGACGGCGAGTGGGGCGGTCACGGCGAGTCGACCTTCGCGACGCCGACCATCGCGTCCCGGGTGACCAGGGCCGCGAGCTCCTCCTCGGTGAGGTCCTCGGTGCCGGCGGGGCGCTCGGGCAGGACCAGCCAGCGCACCTCGGCGCTGGAGTCGTGGACCTCGATCGCGACCTCCGGCGGCAGCTCCAGGCCCATCTCGGCCAGCACGGTCCGCGGCTCGCGCACCACCCGGGCGCGGTAGGCCGGGTCCTTGTACCAGGAGGGCGGCAGCCCGAGGACCGGCCAGGGGTAGCAGGAGCACAGCGTGCAGACGACGACGTGGTGCAGCTCGGGGGTGTTCTCGACGACCACGATGTGCTCGCCGTTCGCCCCGCCGCCCCAGGCCACCTCCTTGATCGCCGGGGTGGCGTCGGCCAGCAGGCGCGCCTTGTACCCCGGGTCGACCCATGCCCGCGCGACGACCCTGGCCCCGTTGAGCGGCCCGACGTCGGACTCGTACCTGGCCACGAACCCGTCGATCGCGTCGGTCGGCACCAGGCCGCGCTCGGTGAGCAGCTGCTCCAGGGCCTCGGCGCGGAGGGCGGGGGAGGTCGGGTCGGTCACGCGTGCTCCAGGTAGGTCTCGAACAGCTCGACGGTCACGACGAACTCGTCCCCGTCGTCCCACAGCTCGCGGGCGGAGAACCGGACGGTGTAGACGTGCTGCGGGTTCTCGCCCGCGAACACCGCGTGGGTGTCGGGCAGGACGTGCGCGGGCTGGACCCGCGCGACGGTCCCGACGCGGCCGCGGGCGTACCCGGGCACGCGGGCGCCGTCCCGGACCCGGACGCGGTCGCCGACCGCGAAGGCCGGTGCGGCCTCGACCTCGCGCACCGAGCCCGGGGCGGTCGCGGCGTAGTCGGGCTTCGTGGTCCCGGCAGGGGCTGGAGGCTCCTCGACGGTCTCGCCGGCCAGCCGCCTGGCCCGCGCGTCGATCGCGCCGGGGGCCAGGATCGCGGACGCCACGAGCATCGCCTCGGCGGCGTGCAGCCAGCGGCCGTAGTAGCCGGAGTCGTGGTACTCGGCCGGGGTGAGCCGGTCCAGGGTGTCCCGGAAGGCCTCCAGGTTGCGGCCGGAGATCCGGCCGATGGTGAACGCCGTCAGGGCGAAGGCGCGGCCCTGCCAGCGCTCGCCGAAGACCGGCTCCGCCGGGTCGGGCGCCGGGACGGGACCGTGACCGGGGGCGCCGCCCAGGTCGGACACGCGGGCCATCGCGACCTCCACGATAGGTGACGAGCGATCACCTTAGTGGACGTCGGGCCGGGCGACCCGGTGTGGTCGCGGCGGCGGTCACCGTGATGGTCGGGCGGGCCGCCCGCGCTCACCATCGCCCGCGGTGGTTGGGCAGCCGTGCGGCCGCGACCGCCGCCGCGGTCAGCAGGCCGGCCAGCACGACGAAGCAGATCGCGGCCGCGAGGCCGGGGTCGTCCGAGGCGGTGACCGCCGCCGTCGTCACCGAGACCGCCGCGATCCCGCCGATCTGGCGGAACATGATCCGCAGCCCCGAGACGGCCGTGACGTCGTCGCGCACCAGGTGCATCCCGGCGTTGTTGGCGGCCGGGCCCGCGAGGCCCATCCCGAGCCCGGTCACGGCCGCGGCGGCGGTCAGCCAGACCGTGGGCGAGACCCCTGCGGGCGGCAGCGCGCCCAGGACCAGGCCGGCCACGATCCCGCCCAGCCCGACCAGCAGCAACGGCCGGTGCCCCACTCGGCGCAGCAGGGCGACGGACACCCCCGACGAGGCGATAGTGCCGATCGCCCGGGCGGTCAGCAGGACGCCGGCGGCCAGCGGGAGCAGGGCGTAGCGGACCTGCGCGTAGAGCGGCAGGAGCGCGGAGAAGCCGATGATCGCCGCCCCGAACAGGACGTTCGTGGCGTTCATGATCCCGAGTCCGCCGCCGCTGAGCAGTCGCGCCGGCACGACGGCGTCGGCGTGGCGGCGGGCATGCCGCAGGAAGGACCAGCCCGCCGCGAGAGCCACGACCCCGGCCACGACGACGCCGACGGGGCCCGCGACGCCGTCGCCGATCGAGCCGACCCGGGTGATCGCGACCATCGTGGCGAGCAGCGCGACGGTCAGCAGCGCGATGCCGGCGACGTCGACGCGCTCGACACGGGTGCGCGGGGGATCCCGGATGAGGAGCGCCCCGGCGACCACGAGCAGGCCGCCGATCGGCAGGTTGACCAGGAAGATGCCGCGCCACGACCAGACGGTGAGGATCACGCCGCCGACGAGCGGCCCGAGGATCGCCCCGATCGGGAACACGCTGGTGAACAGCGCCAGCGCGCGGTCGCGGTCCCGGCCGAAGGCGTGCGCGACGATGCCGTTGGCCGCGGGCAGCATCAGCCCGCCCGCCAGGCCCTGCACGAACCGGCACGCGATCAGCTGGCCGATGTCCGTGGTCGCGGCGCAGGCGCACGACACCGCCGTGAAGGTCGCGACCGCCCACAGGAACACCCGGCGCCGGCCGAACTGCTCGCCGAGCCGCCCGCCCAGCGGCAGGGCGAGGATCTGACCGACCGCGTAGATCGTGACCGTCCAGCTCACCCACGCCAGCGTGGCGCCCAGGTCCCGCTCGAGCGTCGTCAGCGCCGTGGCCACCGAGGTCTGGTCCAGGGAGAACATCAGCAGGGCCACCCCGACGACCGTGAACACCGCGCGCCGACGGGGGAGTGGGGTTAGATCCGGCCCGTCCGCGATCGGGAGCTCCTCGGGTGCCCTGCCGCGGACGGTTTCCGACACGAGGGCGCCACCTGCTTTCCCGGGAGTTACCGGGCACAGTAGTTTGCTTGACACAAGCAAAGCAAGTGCAGGGTGTGCCACTGGGCAGGAGCGGGTGTGCCCGCCCCTCAGCCCTCAGCTCTCAAGTCTCCTTCTGCCGCTCCGCTCAGCCCTCGTCGGTGTCCAGGATCTCCTGGTGCACCGCGAAAGGGGCGCCGAAGGGGTCGGTGAGCACCGCCATCCGCCCGAACGGCGTGTCCTGCACGGCCATCATCACCGTCCCGCCGCGCTCGGTGGCGGCGGCGACGGAGGCGTCGACCGACTCGACGCCGAAGTAGACGAGCCAGTGACTGGGCGTGCCCTCGGGCGCCCCCATGGTTCCGCCCATCCCGCCGAGCGGCTCGTCGCCCAGGCCGAAGGTGCCGTACTCCTCGAGCGGCAGGCCCGGGACCTCGGCGAACCGGTACGGGAACAGCCCGGAGTAGAACTCGCGGCCGCGCGCGACGTCCGTGAGCCGCGCGTCCTCCCACACCAGCGAGCCCGGCTGGTTGAACACCTCGATCCCGACCTGACCGGCCGCCTGCCACAGCCCGAACACGCCGCCGGTCGCGTCGGCGCACACCGCCATCCGGCCCGTGTCCGGGATGTCCATCGGACCGGCGAGCACCGACCCGCCGCCGTCCGTGACGAGCTTGGTGGTGGCGTCGACATCGTCCGTCGCCAGGTAGAGGGTCCAGAAGCTGGGCTGGCCCTCCTGCATGACCGGCCCGATGCCCGCGGCGGCCCGGCCCTCGGTCTGGCAGATGGCGAAGTGGCCGTAGTCCTCGCCCGTGTCGACGAACGACCAGCCGATCACGGCGCCGTAGAAACCGAGCGCCGCGGGGAGGTCGGGTACCGCGATGTCCGCCCAGCAAGGCGCGCCGTCGGGCCACGGGGTGTCGGTGAAGGGCATGGCGATCTCCTCCGGAGCAGCGGATGCCGGTGCGCAGCGGAGCGTCCCACCGGGCACCGACGATTTCGGGGAACCGTGCGCCAAGCGGTCGTCCGCCCGGGAGGGGTCGCCGCCGCCCGGCCGGCGTTACCCGCTCACTCCACGAACTCCGCCCGCACCCCGAGCAGCCGGACCGCCCGGTCCCGCCGGAACCAGCCGGCGACCTCGAGGGCGGCGGCCCCGAGGACCGCGGGGTCGCGGGTGGGGGCGGGGAGGGTGAGGCTGCGGGTCCGGGTGAGGAAGGGGGCGTAGCGCACCTTGACCCCGACCCGGGCGACGTCGCGGCCCTCGGCGGCGACGTCGTCGGCCACCCGCGCGGACAGGGCGGAGATCTCGGCGAGCACGGCCGCCCAGTCCTCGAGGTTGGCCGGGAAGGTCGTCTCGCGGCTGCGCGAGCGCGGGACGTACGGCGAGGCCTCCATCTCGGTGCGGCCCATGCCCCGGCCCAGCGAGACGTAGTACGGGCCCATGCGCGGCCCGAGCCGCTCGCCGACGGCTGTGGGCGAGGCCTCGGCGAGCTGGGTGACGGTGTGGATGCCCAGCTCGGCGAGCTTGCGGGCGGTCTTCGTGCCGATGCCGTGCAGGGCCTCGGTGGGCCGGTCGCCGAGCGTGGCGAACCAGTTGTGGGCGGTGATCCGATGGACGCCGCCGGGCTTGGCGAAGCCGGTGGCCATCTTGGCGCGCAACGTGTTGTCGCCGATGCCGACCGCACAGGACAGCCGGGTGCGGGCGCGGACCTCGGCCTGGATCCCGCGGGCGAGGGTCTCCGGGTCGTCGCCGTCCCACTGCAGGAAGGCCTCGTCCCAGCCGATCACCTCGACGACCACCGGGAACTCCCGCAGCACCCCCATGACCTCCTCCGACGCCGCCTCGTACGCCGGGTTGTCGGCGGGGAGGAAGACGGCGTCGGGGCACTTCCGCGCGGCCAGCCGCATCGGCATGCCGGAGTGCACGCCGAACTCCCGCGCCTCGTACGACGCGGTCGCCACCACGGTCCGCGCGGCCGGGTCGCCGTTGCCGCCGACGATCACCGGGCGCCCGGCCAGCTCGGGGTGCCGCAGCTGCTCGACGGCGGCCAGGAACTGGTCCAGGTCGACGTGCAGCACCCAGCGGGTCACCCCGCGAGTGTGCCCGTGGCGGGTGGCCGGTCGCGCGGGAACGGGGAGGGGCGTCGTCCCGCGGGCGCGACGACGACGGGGCGGACCGGGGTCGAGGCGGCGTCGAGGGCGCCGGCGACCAGCCGCAAGGTCTGCCGGTCGACGCACGTCGCGAGCAGCTCGGCCTGCTCGACGGCGTCGGGGCAGGTGGGGGAGACGGCCTGGTGGGCCAGGCAGAGCGCGTCGAGGTCGACGAGCGGTTCCCCGGGCACCGGGCGGACCGGCCGGGGCACCCCGAGAGCCACGGTGAGCAGCCGGAACGCACCGAACCCGACGACGTAGAGCCCGCTCGGGAGCGCCTCGCCGGCCGGGGGAGCCCCCGTGGGCGTCCACCGTGCGACGGCCACGACGCCGCCGTCGGCCACGGCCCAGGCCTCGACCGCGGGGGCGTGGGGGTCCCGCGTCCACGCCGTCGCGACCTCCTGGGCAGCGAGCCACTCGCGGACCCGCGGCCGGGCGCCGGGGGCGACCTCGAAGACGGTCGGCGCAAGCGAAGACCGGCCGAACAGTCCTGTCCACTCGCCCGTCCCCGCCGCCATGGCACCTCCTCCGAGTGGCAGGAGCATAGAAGCAGCGGCGGTCCGGCTGCAGCGCTGTGCACCGATCCGGGTACGCAGAGTCGTCATGCCGGCGAGCGACGTGCTACTCACGGTGATCGAACCTCGGATTCGACACGATCGTGGGACACCGCGGTCGACGGGTAACGGGGCAGGATGGCTCCCACGATCCAGGAAGCGACGAGCGTTCCACTGGCGACGGACAGTTGGAGGACGAGATGAGCGGCGAGCAGGAGCACGGCACCCCCGGCGCCACCGGCGGGTCCGAGGGCGTGCGGCCGTTCGTCCCGCACCAGGCTCCGTCGCCCTCGGACCTCGCGCGGGTCCGCCGCCTCACTCCGCACCCGCGGGTGTCCCCGGAGGCCGGGGAGCGCGAGCCGATGGAGCCGCGGGGTCGGGTCCGCGACCTGGACCGCGCCCGGATCCTGCTGCGCTACGCGCGGTTGATGAGCACCGGCCGCCCGATCTTCTGCAAGCCGAGCCGCGCGGAGCTCGCCGGCACGGCGCCGCGCCGCCAGGGCGTCGGTGCGGACGGCAAGGTCATCTACCCGGACCGCGAGTCCGCCGAGGCGGCCGCCCGCGAGCTGGAGGAGCTGGGTGCCCGGGCGCAGCGGGCCTACGTCTGCAAGCGCTCGCGGCACGGGCACTACCACCTCACCACCGACCTGGTGCGCGAGCGCCGGCGCACTGCCGTCGACGCCCCGGAGCTGGCCACCGACAGCCCGCTCGACGCGCGTGCCGCGGCGGCGCTGGCCACGATCCCGCACCAGCGGGACCGTCGCTCCGCCTGATCCGGACGCCTTTCCTCCCCGTACCGGGTCGGGTTCGCGCTCCGCCTTCCGGACCGGTCCGACGTGGGCTACGGTCGCGTGTGTCGGCGATCACAGAGTGATCGTCACCACCCGTCCACCACCGGGGAGGACCGCCCGTGAACCCGTACCGCCTGCAGGAGCGTCTCGACTCCGTGCCCGATTCGCTCGACGCCGGCCAGCGGGCCCGCCTCGCCGCCCATCGCAGTGCCGTCGAGGAGTGCCGCGAGCGGATCGTCGAGCTCCGCGGCGAGCTGCGTCGTGCGTTGTCCGGCATCGACGGGCCCCGCCCGACGCTGGAGATCATGACCGAGCTCGACTCGCTCGAGCGCGTGCAGCAGCGCCTGGACTCGCGCCTTTCCGACCTCTGCGACGAGCTGACGGGCCAGGCCCCCGCGGTGCGCTACGGCGACGACGCCCCGCTGACCTGAGCTCTGGGATGCAGGCATAGATACAAGCTTGCATCTGACTTGCTAGGGTCCGGGGCATGTCCTCGGCTCCCGACGTCTCCGACCCCGCGCCCGCGGCCGACCGCGCCTACGCGCTGACCAAGGAACTGGTGCTCACCGGCGAGCTGCCCGGCGGGCACCTGTTCAGCGAGGGCGACATCGCGGCGCGGCTCGGCGTGAGCCGCACCCCGGTGCGGGAGGCGTTCCTCCGCCTGCAGGCCGAGGACCTGCTCACGCTGATCCCGAAACGAGGCGCGGTCGTCGTGCCCGTGCCGCCGGGGGAGGCCGAGGACGTGCTCGACGCCCGCGAGGCCGTCGAGACCGCCGCCGTCCGCCGGTTGCTGCGCCGCCCCGAGCAGGTCCCGGCGGCCGTCGCCGAGCTGCGCGCGGCGCTGGAGGTGCAGCGCGGGCACGCCGAGCGCGGCGATCTGCCCGCCTTCGCCGAGGCCGACGAGGCCTTCCACCGCACGCTCGTCGCGGCCGGGCGCAACGCGCTGACCATGCGGTTCTACGCCTCCCTCGCCGATCGCCAGCGCCGGATGAGCGTGCACGCGCTGGGTCCCGTGCCGGAGGAGCTCCCGAGGGTGCTGCGCGAGCACGAGGAGCTGATCGGGGTCGTCGAGGCGCGGGACGAGGCGGCGTTCGCCGTCGCGCTGCGCGCCCACCTGGACGGGACGCACCGGCGGTGAATCCAGCCCTGAGGGAGCAGAACCTCTGGCGCGCCGCCGCGGCCGCCGTCTTCGCGTGCGGCTGGGGCGGCAACCAGTTCACCCCGCTGCTGGTCATGTACCGCGAGTCCGGGCTCTCGATCCTGACCGTCGACGCCCTGCTGGGCGCGTACGTCGTGGGGCTCGTGCCCGGGCTCCTGACGGTCGGGGCGCTGTCCGAGCGGTACGGCCGCAAGCCGGTGATGCTCGCCGGCACCGCGGCCTCGCTGGTCGCGAGCGTGTTCCTGGCGTTCGGGAGCGTCGGCTGGATCGCGGCGGGCCGGTTCGTGACGGGCGTCGGCGTGGCCGTGGCGATGGCCGTCGGCTCGACGTGGGTGACCGAGCTGTCCGTGCGCGGCGGCGCCGAACGCGCCACCGGCACCCGGCGCGGCGCGCTCTGGCTGACCCTCGGTTTCGGGCTCGGCGCGGGCATCGCGGGGGTGCTCGCGCAGACCTTGATCTCCTTGGGGGCACCGTTCCCGATGGAGCTGCCGTACGTCGTGCACGCGGTCCTCGCCGCGGGCGCGCTCCTCGCGATCGTCCGGCTGCCCGAGACGCGCGTCGCTCGGGCTGCGCGCACCACCGGGCGGTTCGCCGGCACCCGGCACCCGCGGTTCCGGCGGGTGATCACCCCGATGGCGCCGTGGATCTTCGGCTCGGCCGGTGTGGCCTACGCGATCATGCCGCAGCTGGTGGGGGACCGGTTGGGGACGTGGGGGCTGGCCTACTCGACGTTGCTCACCGTCTGCACGCTCGGCGCCGGTGCGCTGGTCCAGCCGCTGGCCAAGCGCCTCGACCGGACGACGAGTGCGCGCGGCGTCGTGGTCTCGATGATCGTGATGTCCGCGGGGCTGGCGGTGAGCGCGGTCGCCGCGGTCGTCCGGTCGCCGGTGGTCGCGCTGGTCGCGGCGATCGTGCTCGGCGCCGCGTACGGGATCGCCCTGGTCTCCGGGCTGCTGGAGCTGCAGCGCCTGGCCCGCCCGGACGAGCTGGCCGCCCTCACCGGCGTCTACTACGCGCTGGCCTACGTCGGGTTCCTGTTGCCGTCGATCCTCGCCGTGCTCAGCGGGGTGGCGAGCTACCCGGTCCTGCTCGGTTGCCTGGTGCTGGTCGCGCTGGGTGGGACCGCGGTGATCCTGAGGCACTCCCGCCGCCACCTCCCGGTCCCCGCATAGCTCCCGACTCGCGGTGCCGGAAGTCCCGACTCGCGGTGCTGGAAGTCCCGACTCGCGGGGGTCAGGAGGGTTGCAGCTCGTCCGACAGCTCGTCGGGACGGTCGTCGTAGCGGTCCCCGTCCGGCCCGCCCCGCAGCCGCTTGGCCTCCGCCAGGCCGGACGGCCCGGTGCGCGCCAGCGCGTGCAGGGCCAGGTCGCGGTGCACCGGGTCGTCCGTGCGGGCGAGGAAGCGGCCGATCTCCCGCGCCGCCTCGGCGGGGGTGCGGGCGGCGACCCAGGCGTCGAGCTCGGCCTCGGCGACCGCGCTGCGCACCTCGGACATCCGCACGCACACGTACTCGAGGTCCTCGTCGGCCAGCTCGCCGGGCAGCGGCGCGTGCAGGCCCTGGTCGATCAGGGTCTCGTGCACCGCCCACAGCCCCATCGGGGTGAGCGAGACGATCGTGGGGTCCGGGTCGTCCCGGCCCGCGAGCTCGACCAGCCCGTCGAGCTCCTCGGCGTCGAGCAGCTCGCCGAGCTCGACCGCGCCCAGCAGCTCCAGCGCGTCGAGCAGGGCGGTGACGTCCCGTCGCCAGAGCCGTCCCTCGGCGTCGCCGGCGAGGTCGTCGACCACGCAGCCGCACTCCTCGTTGACGGCCTCGCGCACCAGCCGGTGGAACAGCTCGACCGGGACCGGCCCGCCGCCCGCGGCGTAGAGCTCGAGCCAGAGGATCGGGAAGGCGTCGGCCAGGGACATGCCGAACAGCGACGGCGCCCCGAACACGTCCGTGCCGCCGAGGTGGTCGCCGATCCGCCCGACGGCCGAGAACACCCGCCGCCACAGCTCGATCGGCCGGTGCAGGTCCTTCGCCGCGCTCTTCACCGGGACCAGCCGGCCCTGCAGCGGGCGGACCAGGCGGGCGGCCTTGGCCCAGTGCAGCAGCATCGAGGTCTCGGGCAGGTCCGTGCTGCTGCGGGCGCTGTCCCGGTAGAGCTGGTCGAGGCCGAGCAGGTCGGCGAGGGACAGCGCGTCGGCCAGGCCGAGCGTGCCGTCGCGGGTGAGCCGGCGCCCCGCCCGTACCCACACCGTGAGCTTCCGGAGCAGGTCGAGCGCGCTGCTCTCCTGCGCGGCGGTGACCATCTCGGCCGCGCTGGGCAGCAGCACCGGCGGCAGCTCGGGCGCCGGTGCCGGGTCGCGCGGAGTCTCCTCCTCGCGCCGGGTGATCTCGGCGAGCGCGGCCCGGTCGATGTGGACCTCGCCGGAGCGGGCGCGGTCGAGGAAGCGCTGCACCGCACGGGGATCGGCGGGATCGACGCCGTGCCGGCGCAGCTGGACGCCCCAGAACTTGCCGAGGTCGTAGTTGCGCTCGTCGGCGATGCCGTCGAGCAGCGCCGGCGTGGAGTCGCGCACCTGGGCGTGGAGCTCCGCGCGCGAGGCCGAGCGGTGGTCGAGCCCGTCGGCGTCGGCCAGGAAGTCGATCAGCGCGTGGAAGGCCTCGGGGACCTCCTCGGCGTCGAGCACCGTGACGTGCCGCGGGAACCACATGCCGAGCGCGTCGGCGACGTGGGCCCGGGTCCAGCGGCCGAGCCTGCGGTCCAGCGCGTACTTGTAGTCGAGCGCGGCGGCGACCAGGAAGACGTCCGCCGAGACCCGGCGCCGGCGGGCCCACGTCAGGAAGGCCTCCAGCAGCCGGTCCCGGGCTCCGGCGTATCCCTGGTCGTCACCGGGGGCGAACACGAGACGCATCGAGATCCACCTTCTCAGCCCGGCCGGCCCGTGTGGGACAGGGGGTCCGGCGCCCGGCGGGGGCCGATGGGGTAGGGGCGTCCGGACGCGACGGAGCCCCCGGCACATGGCCGGGGGCTCCGTCGTCCGAGTGGGTCAGGCCTTGCGCGGCGGCTGTGGCTCGCCCGGCAGGATGGTGCCCCCGCCGTGCTTCCGCGCCTCCTTGGCGCCGTCGGCCATGCTCAGCGGCTTGACGTTGAGGATGAAGTCGCCGTCGTGGGCCTTCATCCCGTAGTCGACGGCCTGTTCGACGGCCTCGCCCGCCTTGTCCTCGCGACGGATCAACGGGTCGTCGTGCAGGTCCTTGTAGAGGGACACGCAGAGCAGCACCATGACGATCACGAACGGCAGCGCCATGATGATCGTGATGTTCTGGATGCCGGACAGCGCGTCGGAGCCGCCGACCAGCAGCATGATCGCCGCGATGGCGCCCATCACCGCGCCCCAGAAGATGACGATGCCGCGGCTGGGCTCGATGGAGCCCTTCTGCGAGATCGTGCCCATCACGACCGAGGCCGCGTCGGCGCCGGAGACGAAGAAGATCGCCACCAGCAGCATCGCGACCACGGCCAGCACGGCGCCGAGCGGGTAGGACTGCAGCAGCCCGAAGAGCTGGCCCTCGGTGCTCGCCGAGGCGAGGTCGTTGCCGGCCTGCTGCTGCGAGATCGCCGCGCCGCCGAAGATGGCGAACCAGACCAGGGAGACCACGCTGGGGATCAGGATGACGCCGGCGATGAACTGCTTGATCGACCGGCCGCGGCTGATCCGGGCGATGAACATGCCGACGAACGGGGTCCAGGAGATCCACCAGGCCCAGTAGAAGACCGTCCAGCTCTGCAGCCACTCGGCGGTCTCGGGGCCGTCGGCGCCGGTGCGGGCGGCCATCGACGCGAGGTCGGCGAGGTAGTGGCCGACCGCTCCGGGCAGCAGGTTGAGGATCAGCACGGTCGGGCCGACGACGAACACGAAGAACGCCAGGATCGCCGCCAGCACCATGTTGATGTTGCTCAGGTACTGGATGCCCTTGGCCACGCCGGTGACCGCCGACGCGATGAAGGCGACGGTGAGCACGGCGATGATCCCGACGAGCAGGCCGGTGCCGGGGTTGTCCATCCAGCCGAGCGCGGTGATGCCGCCGCCGATCTGCAGGGCGCCGAGGCCGAGCGAGGCGGCCGAGCCGAACAACGTCGCGAAGATGGCGAAGATGTCGATGGCCTTGCCGAGGCCGCCCTCGGTGCGCCGGGTGCCCAGCAGCGGGGCGAACGCGGCGGAGATCAGCTGGCTGCGGCCCTTGCGGAACGTGCCGTAGGCGATCGCGAGGCCGACCACGGCGTAGATCGACCAGGGGTGCAGGGTCCAGTGGAAGAGCGTGGTCGCCATCGCCGCGTCGAGGGCCTGCGGGCTGCCTGCGAGGGCGCCGCTGCCCGGGGGTGGCGAGGTGAAGAAGGCCAGCGGCTCGGCCACGCCGTAGAACATCAGGCCGATGCCCATGCCCGCGGAGAACATCATCGCGACCCAGGAGCTGGTGCGGAACTCCGGCCGCTCGTCGTCCCGGCCGAGCGGGATCTTGCCGTAGCGGCTCAGCGCGATCCAGATCGCGAAGACCACGAAGCCCGAGGCGGTGAGGATGAAGAACCAGCCGCCCGCGCTCATGATGCCGCCGAGCACCGCGCTCGCGACGCTCGACAGGTTGTCCGTGGCCACGATGCCCCAGACGATGAACGCGACGACCAGCGCCGCGGAGACGCCGAAGACGACCTTGTCGGTCGGCTTGCGCTGATCGGCGGCACCGCCGCCCGCGGGCACCGGCGACGTGTCGGCGGGCGAGGTGCCCTCGGGGCCCGGGCTCGAGGCGGGGCCACCCGTGGTGGGTTCCTTGACTGTCATACGACGTGTCCCCGACAGAGCGGGGTCCCCCTCTCCTGAGTCGGTCCGGTCCATGTGCGTCCGTCACCATCGATCCCCGGACGGGCGGAGTCAACCGTCCCGTCCCTTCCCGTTCCGTGTGGCGCTGCTCGTTGCGCAGCGTGCGGACCAGCACGAAACGGCCGCGGTCCCTGCGAGAACGGGCGAACGGGCAATTCGTATCGTTACCCGAACGTCACGGCGTCAACCATCCCGAAGCAGACACACCGCCCGGCACGGGCGCGGCCGGGTCGTACGGCGTGCGCGTGAGGACGAACGTGGCGAGGTTCAGCGCGACCGGGTCGAGCCGCAGCGTCTCGCCCGCGAAGTAGCCGTCGAGCCCGCCCCAGGTGCCGTCGGCGCGCGGCCGGAACCGGGAGGAGCGGCCCGGTCGGCCGAGCCCGCCGAGGTGCAGCAGCCCGCCCGGCACCGCACGCAGCACGTACGGCGACGGGCCCCAGTACCAGGGCCCGAGCAGCGCGACCGGCACCGGCGACGGGGCGGGCGACCAGGCGTCGACGACGGTCGGCTCGGCCGCGCGGAGGTCGGCCAGCAGCCGTGCGGGAAGGGCGCCGTCGAGCCCGGAGGTGACGTTGGCCAGGGCGAGCGCGGCCGTGCCCTCCTCGCGGTCGGCCCACAGCCCGGCGAGGAAGCCCGGCATCGAGCCGCCGTGCCCGACCAGGGTGCGGTCCTCGTGCCGCTGCACCTGCACCCCCAGCCCGTACGACGACCAGGTCGGGCCGGAGAAGTCGACGCCGGCCGGGATGGTCATCTCCTCCACGGTGGCGGGGGAGAGGACGTCGCCCGTGTCGCCCAGCAGGAACGCCCCGAGCCGCCCGAGGTCCGCGGCGGTGGACCACAGCTGCCCGGCCGCGGCCATCACGCCCGCGTGGTGCTCGGGCTCGGCCAGCAGCTCGTCCGACCACGGGTGCACGGCGTAGCCCTGGGCCGCGCGCCCGTCCGGGCGCGGGGTGGTGCGGCGCATCCCGAGCGGGAGCAGCACCTCGTCCCGGGCCACCTCGTCCCACGCACGCCCGCGCACGCGGGCGACCAGCTCGCCCAGCAGCCCGAAGCCGAGGTTGGAGTAGTGGAACCGGCGCCCGCCGGGGAGGACGCGGTGCTCCTCGCCCAGGTCGAGGTCGTCGAGCGTGCCGCCGGGTGTGCGCTCCCACCATTGCCCGGGGCTCTCCGCGGTCGCGCCGGCGGTGTGCGAGAGCAACTGGGTCAGCGTGCGGTCGCCGAGCGGGGTGCCGGGGACGTGCTTCTCGAACGGGTCGTCGAGGTCGAGCAGGCCCTCGTCGCGCAGCCGCAGCACGGTGACCGCGCAGACGGTCTTGGAGATCGAGCCGAGCCGGTACTGGACGTCGGCGTGCGGCTCGTCGACGGCGCCGCGGCCCGCGGACCAGGCCAGGGTCCCGTCGCGCACCACGCCGGCGACGAGCGAGGGGCAGCGCCCGTCGCGCTGCGCCCGGGCGACGCGGGCGAGCAGGGTGCGTTCGGTGGACGGCAGCAGGGAGCTCATGATCGGACGCTAGCGAACGGCCCGGACCAGCCCCCACGAGCGGCACCCCCGCTCATACCTGGTGAGTGGACGCGCCGCTCGCTCATCGGGTCCCGGTGGCGAGCCGCTCCACCAGGGCCGTGAGCCGGTGGTCCACCAGGCGCCGCATGACGAGCGCGGTGGTGGTCCGCTCCACGCCGTCGATCGCGAGCAGCAGGCCGGCGATGCGGTAGAGGTCGTCCGCGTCGCGCGCGACGGCCTGCACCAGCAGGTCGCCCTCGCCGGTCATGCCGAGGACCTCGATGACCTCCGGCACCGCGGCGAGCGCGTCGGCGACCGGGTCGAGCTTGCGCTGCACCACCGTGACGGTCACGTAGGCCGTGAGCGGGTAGCCGAGCGCCGCCGGGTCGATCCGCCGCTCGACGCTGCCCAGCACCCCGCTCTCCTCGAGCCGGGTGAGCCGGGCCTGCACCGTGTTGCGGGACAGCCCCGCACGCTCGGCGAGCGCCAGCGCCGTGCCGCGCGGGTTCTCGGCGAGGGCGAGCAGCAGGCGGGCGTCGATGGCGTCGATCGGGGCAGGTCTGACGGTGTGCACGGTGCTCGCCTCCTCGCGGTGTCGGGCCGCCGTCGTGTGCAGGATGCACGCGTTCGAGGCCTCGACTTGTGCAGGGAGCGTATCGGTGGTGCGCTCGTGGGGCACCGTGCACGAGCCCGGCGCACGAGAGGAGCCCACCGATGACCGCCGTCTCCGACTCCCGACCCGCCGGCACCGACCGGCTCGCGGTACTGGGGGAGATCGAGCAGCGGGTGCGCTGGCTCTCCACCGCGATCATCGACCACGCCAACCGCGTCCGGCCCAACCCGACGGGGTTGAAGGTGGGCGGGCACCAGGCGTCGTCGGCGTCGATGACCACGCTGATGACGGCGCTGTGGTTCGAGCACCTGCGCTCCGGCGACCGGGTCTCGGTGAAGCCGCACGCCTCGCCGGTGCTGCACGCGATCAACTACCTGCTCGGCGAGCTCGACGAGTCCTACCTCACCACGCTGCGCGCGTTCGGCGGGCTGCAGAGCTACCCGTCGCGGTCGAAGGACCCGGACCCGGTCGACTACTCGACGGGCTCGGTGGGCATCGGCGCCACGGCCCCGATCTGGGGCGCGCTGGCCCGCCGCTACATCACGACCCTGGGCGAGCAGGCCGGCGCCGGGCGGCAGTACTCGCTGGTCGGCGACGCCGAGCTCGACGAGGGCGCGGTCTGGGAGGCGATCCTCGACCCGATGGTCGCCGAGCTGGGCGAGGTCGTGTGGATCGTCGACCTGAACCGGCAGAGCCTGGACCGGGTGGTGCCGAACATCGGCGCGCCGCGGCTGCAGGGGATGTTCGCCGCCGCCGGCTGGCAGGTCCTCACGGTCAAGTACGGGCGGCTGCTCCACGAGCTGTTCGAGCGGCCGGGCGGCGAGGCGCTGCGGCGTCGGATCGACGAGATGTCCAACCCGGAGTACCAGCGGCTGCTCCGCTGCACCCCGGCCCAGCTGCGGGAGCGGCTGCCGGACTCGCCCGAGCTGGAGCAGCTCGTCGGCACGCTCGACGACGTCACGCTGCACGCCGCGATCCGCAACCTGGGCGGGCACGACCTGCAGGCCGTCGGCGACGCCTTCGCCCAGATCGACGACACCCGCCCGACCGTCGTGTTCGCCTACACGGTCAAGGGCTTCGGGCTGGCCAGCGAGGGACACCCGCAGAACCACTCGTCGTTGCTCTCGGCGGAGCAGATCGGCGAGCTGGCGGAGCGCTCGGGCATGACGCTCGACGCCCCGTGGCAGCGCTTCGGGCCGGACAGCCCCGCGGGCCGGCTCTGCGCCGAGACCGCCGAGCGGCTGCGCCGTGGTCCGGTCGAGGGGGTCGACGCACCCGCGCTGCCCACGGACATCGGCCGCACGCCGTCGGGCAGGGCGACCACGCAGGCCGCGCTGGGTCGGGCGCTGCTGGACCTGACCCGGGAGGCGCCCGAGGCGGCCCGGCGGGTGGTCACGCTGTGCCCGGACGTCAGCTCGTCGACCAACCTCGGCGGCTGGGTGAACAAGGTCGGGGTCTGGTCGCCGGCCGAGCGCAAGGACTGGTTCGACGACGACCCGGAGACGATCCTGCACTGGCGGGAGCGGCCCACCGGGCAGCACATCGAGCTGGGCATCGCCGAGGGGAACCTGGTCGGCGCGCTCGGCGAGCTCGGCGCGACCTGGTCCCGGTGGGGGCAGCCGCTGCTGCCGATCGGGGTGCTCTACGACCCGTTCGTCGAGCGGGCGCTCGAGCCGTGGTCGTTCGGGATCTACGCGGGCGGGCAGTCGATCCTGGTCGGCACGCCGTCCGGGGTCTCGCTCGCGCCGGAGGGCGGGGCGCACCAGTCGATCACCACGCCGTCGGTGGGGCTGGAGCAGCCGGGGTGCATCACCTACGAGCCGGCCTTCGCGATCGACGTCGAGTGGACCCTGCTGGCATCGCTGGCCCGGCTCGGCCGCCCGGACGGGACCAGCGCCTACCTGCGGCTGTCCACCCGGCCCGTCGACCAGTCGCTGGCCGCGGTGCCCGCCGACCCGGCGGCCCGGGAGCGGCGCCGCCGGCAGGTCGTGGCGGGCGCCTACCCGCTGCGGACCAGCGAGCAGCCCGCGGTCACGATCGCGGCGATGGGCGCGATGGTGCCCGAGGCGCTGGCCGCGGCCGAGCGCCTGGAGACGCTGGGCACGGCCGTCGACGTGGTCGTGGTGACGAGTCCGGGGCTCCTGTTCGACGCCGTCCAGGCCCGGGCCGGGCACGGTGCCCGGTTCGGCACGGCGGACACCTGGGTCCTCGACGCCGCCTTCCCGGCCCGTCGTGCCACCCCGCTGGTGACCCTGCTCGACGGGCACCCGCACACGCTGGCCTTCCTCGCCGGGATCAACCAGGTCCGGGCCACGCACCTCGGCGTAACCCGGTTCGGGCAGTCCGGCGACCTCGACAGCGTGTACCGCTACCACGGGATCGACGCCGACAGCGTGGTCGCCGCGGCCCTGGACCTGCTCTGACGCGAAGGACAGGCTAACCTCATCCGCCGTGACGCGGTGGATGATCGTGAGCCTGGCCTGCCTGTTCGCCCTGGTCGCCTGCGGGCGCCCGGCCGAGGCCCCACCGGAGGCGCCCGCGGGCGCCGGCTTCCCGGTCACCGTGACCGGGAAGCTCGGTGCGGCGACGATCCCCGCGCAGCCGGTCCGGGTCGTCGCCACGGACTGGACCAGTGCGGACATCGCGCTCGCGCTCGGCGTCGTGCCGGTGGCGGCGCAGCGGGTCCGGCTCGGCACCGACACCGGGATCCAGCCGTGGGCGCAGGAGAAGCTGGCCGGCGCCCCGGCCCCGGAGTTGTTCGGCACGGACCAGGGCGATCCGATCGAGACGATCGCGGCCGCGCGGCCGGACGTCATCCTGGCGACCAAGGACTACAACCTCGACACCGACTACGCGGCCCTGTCCGGGATAGCGCCCGTGGTGCACTACACGCAGGCGCCCAACGCCGACTCCTGGCAGGACACCACCCGGGCCATCGCGAAGGCGCTCGGCAAGGTCGACGAGGGCGAGCAGCTGATCACGGACACCCAGGACCGGATCGCGGCGGCGCGGGACGGCAACGCGGCGCTGAGCGGCAAGACCTTCTCGTTCCTCGTCGGGCCGACGGACACCGGTGTCTACGCCGTGAACTCCGCCGACGACGTCTCGGCCCGGTTCCTCACCGAGCTCGGCCTCACCCTGTCCCCGGCGACGACCGGCCTGCCCACCTCGTCGATCCCGGGCCGCGCGCAGCTGTCGTACGAGGAGATCGGGCGCACGGACGCCGACCTCGTGGTGGCCACCGGCTCCGCCGCCGCGCTCGGCACGCTGACCGCGCAGCCGGGCTTCGCCGCCCTGCCGGCCGTCACCGGGGGCCGCTACGTCCCGCTGTCGCCGACCGAGGCGCAGGCCATCGCCTTCCCCTCGCCGCCGAGCCTCGACTGGGCGGTGGCGCGGGTCGTGCCGCGGCTCGCGGAGGCGGCGGGCCGGTGACCCCGGCGCGCAGCTAGCGCGCCGCCCACTCGTCCGGCAGCGGGACCACGGTCGCCGACGCGTTGTCCCGGCTGCCCGTGGCGAGCGCGGCGTCGACGAGCTCGCGCGCGGCGCGGGCGGGTGCGCCGGCCCGGCGGACGAGGAAGGCGATCGTCTCCTCGTCGAGCGTGCGGTGCACGCCGTCGCTGACCAGTACGAGCGTGCCCGGTCCGGCAGGGCCCCGCGCGTGGCCGACGGTGTCGGGGCCGACGCTGCCGACCGTCGTCATGACGATGTTCTCCCAGGCCGGGACGATGTCCGCGGCGTCCTCACCGGCCTGGCGGCGGTCGCGGAGCCACTGGGCAACGGTGTGGTCGTGGGTGAGCAGCTCGGTGCCGCGGTCGGTGACGAGCAGGGCCCGGCAGTCGCCGACCCAGGACACCGTCCAGCCGCCGCCGGCCAGCCCGGCCGCGACCACCATGACCGCGTCGTCCGCGCCCGGCTCCAGCCGCACCGCGTCGCGCGCGGCGAGCAGCGCGTGCATCGACCCGATCCGCGGGGCCGCGGCGACCGCCACGTCGGCGGCGACCCGGGCGGCCAGCGCGGCGGCGGCGGAGTCACCGACCCCGTCGGCGACCGCAAGGGCGAGCCCGGCGCCGGCGCCCCGCACGGCGGTGGCGTCGGCGGCTCCTGCGCCTCCGGCACGCTGTTCGCCGTCGGCAGCGGCCAGAGCG